>NZ_JBEFNA010000017.1 GCF_040199715.1 Fusobacterium sp. SYSU M8D902 | reverse complement strand
ATTTCTTTAATAAGTTCTTTAGGTAATAAAGACATAAAAAAACCTCCCTTGATATTAATTAAATTATACTTATAATTTATCAATAATCAAGAGAGATTTTTATTTACACAAAATTTTTTATACTATCGCGAGATATATTAAACTTACTCTTTTATTCTTTGAATAAAAATTAATTCTAGTTTATTCTATTTTTTTATCTTATGTTATCTAGTAAAAAGACTTTTAAAATAATTTTGAGCATTCTCAAAATCTTTTTCATTAGGGTGGGATTTAGCCCCTTCAATTCTTTCCAATCTCTCAGGTGTTAAAGGATGAACTAATTTTAGAGGGAATTTTCCCATTTTTTCAACAAGTTTAGGATCAATTTTTCCTCTACATAGGAATCCACCAAGAAGGTTATTATTTTTATTACATAATTCTGTAACTCTTTCAAATACTTTTTTTCCGTGATCTGATTCTGGTTCAGCCCCTAATGTTCCAATAAATGCTATCTCTTTTTTAGAGAGTTTTTTAATAAATTCTCTAGTTCTTTTGTCAGCAGTACCCTTATCAACCCAAAAACCAATTATAAATCTATTAAAGCTATCTATATCCAGCTCTTTTATATCAGAAATAGAGACAATACTCTTTTCTCCTTCGATAATTTCATAGACTTTTTCACATACCATTTTTGTATTCCCTGTTAAAGAGGAATAAACCACCAATGTATTCATTTTTACCCCCATATAATTATTTATTATCAATCATTGATTCAACTAAAGTTGCAGTAATGCTATTTCCCCAAAATACACCGTCTAAAGTATATTCCATTGTATCATCAGTTAGTACTATTAATCCTTTTTTCTCAAAGTCCTTTAAAATATGATAGATTTTATCATAAGACTCTTTAGCTAATTCTTTGATCTCGCTAAGATTTATTTTTTTATACTGTAATATACCTGAAAGTTTTTTTACTCTAAATTTTAACTCATTATCATAAGCATAGAAAGTTATCAATTTATTTAGATGGAAAAATTCATAATTAGAAACTCTTCCACCAGCACCTACACCAATAGCAATTAGATCGGAAGATGAATTGACATTTTTAATGTATCTGTATTCATCTTTACCATTTGTTATTTTAGTATGCTCTAATATTGAGTAGCCATTTGAAAGAGTAATATCTAAAAATTTATCGTGTAACTCCTTATCTCTTGCTAAATTATATCTAAAGATAACTTTATTTTCAGATCTATCTTTTGAAATTTGAGATCCCTCTTGTATCATTAAGGAATAGAAACTAACACTATCTACACCTAATTCACAAGCAAGTTTTGCATCAGTTTCAATCTCTTCATCAGTTTGGTCAGGATAGTTATAGATGATGTCAATACATATAAGTCCTTTAAATCTTTCTCTGATCTCTTTTATTCTATTAGTGATATACTCTTGTTCATAAGTTCTATTGAGTAACTTTCTTCCTCTGTTAGAAAAAGTTTGTATTCCGATACTTATTCTATTAACTCCATATTTCTCCATTATTTCTAATTTTTCCCAAGTTAAATTGTGTAAAGTTGTTTCAAAAGTAAATTCACAATTATCAGAAATATTGAAATTTTCTCTTAAAGTAGAGAGTATCTTTTCAAGTTGGTGAGCTTTATATATTGTAGGTGTTCCACCACCAAAAAATATTGTTGTGATATTTTTCTCTTTTATGTAGTTTTTTTCTCCATATTTTTTAAACTCTTTGCAAAGATAATCTGTATAGTCATTAAGATCATTATCAATCTGTTTTCTATTCATATTACAAAATGAACAAATTTTATCACAATATGGAGTATGTACATATATTCCACCCTCTTGTGTGATAGGGTTCTCTTTTAATATTTTATTAAATGTAAATGGTGTTACTATTTTTCTACCCATTTTTTTATCAATAATATTTTTTACATCATGGTGTGATTTATATCTTATATCAAACATTTGGTGCACTCCTTCTTATTTTTAAATTGATAGCTTATTAGATAACAATATGAATTAATTTATTATAATACTCTATTAGATATAATACATTAATTAAAAAAATATGTCAATGACTAAAAATTTAAATAGGAAATATTTGAAATTAAAAATAATTATCTAGTTAAAAAATTAAGAAATAGAAATAAAACTAGAATAAAATGGCACATATAGCATAAAATTTAAAGGATATTAAAAAAAATTAACGAATAATATCATAGAAGGGAGAGTTTAAATTACTTCTTAATTCAATAAAAAGTATTAGACTAAAGCAGGAGGGAGTATGAAAATAGTAACAAAAGAGTGGGCTCAAAAATTTGAAGAAGCAGAGTATTTAAATGATATTTTAGATGGATTAAAAGAGATACAGGAAAAAAATGGATATACAGATAAAGAGATGGATGAAGATTTAGATGTAGCACTTTGGAGAGCTTATGTCTACAATAATATGGATAGTTATGATTTTTATGAACTCTCAGAAAAAACTCTTGCCAGAGTAAAGGACAAGGGGGTAAAAAGTGGCATCTGGTGTTATAGGTACTCTTGTGCACTAGTCTATCTTAGAAGATATGATGAAGCATTAGAGTATAGTAGATTAGGAACAGAAGTTGAGCCAGATTATCCATGGGGGTGGTTACAACTAGGTAGACTTTGCTACAAATTTAATTTGTTAGATGAAGCTTTTAAGGCAATTGATAAAGGACTAGAACTTGTACCAAATGATTATGAGTTTTTAACTTTAAAAGATGATATAGAAAATGATAGAGGTTATGTCTATACAAATTCTCATTACATAAATGAAGAGACTGATAAAAATTCCCAAGATAGACTTATAAGTATTGATGATGAAAGAGCATATAATGAGTTTTTAAATAAGAGCGAGTTGGAAAAGAGATTAGATATACTACATAAAGAGGACAAAAATCAAGAGATAATAGATATAATAACAAGTTTACCTAAAGAGGAGCTAAATTATATTATTTTAGGAAAACTAGCAAGGGCGTATAACAATAATGATCAGTATGAAAAAGGATTGGAAGTTTTACTCTCTTTGAAAGAGGAGGGAGAAAAGGACTCTCTTTGGAATTTTCGTGCTGGTTACTCTTGTTACTATTTGGGAAAACTTGAAGAAGCAGAGAGCTATTTTAAAAAAGCTTTAGAAATAAATCCTAATGAACCTGATGCAGAGATGCTTTTAAGATATACCTATTCTGATTTAGGAAACAGAAAATTTGAAGAGGGTGATAATGAGGGTGGAATAGATTTTTACAAAAAAATGTTGGACACTATAAAAAATGATAGGGATCTAATATATGTAAAGTCTGAATTGGCTTGGGCATATGATCATATAGGTGAGTATGAAAACTCTTTACAATGTTTAGATGAGGTTACGAAGTTGGGAAGAGATGACATTTGGGTACATTCAGAATTAGGGTTTTGTTTAGGTGGATTAAAGAGATTTGATCAAGCTATTCTAGAGTTTGAAAAAGCAATAGAAATGGGAAGAGCAGATGAATGGGTATTTGAGAGATTGGCTGTTTGTTACAGAGAGATAGAAAATTACGATAAGGCTTTGGAGAACTATGAGAAAGCTTTAGAGATTGAACCAGATGAAATATATGTAATCTCTGAATTAGCTTGGATCTATGACAATGTAAAAAATGATACTGCTAAAGGATTAGAATATCTACAGAGAGCAAAAGAGTTAGGAAGAGATGACATCTGGATAAACTCTGAATTTGGGTGGGTGTATAACCATAGTCAAAAAAATCAAGAGGCTTTAGAATTTTTAGAAAAGGCAAAAGAGTTGGGTAGAGAAGATGGTTGGATATATTATGAACTAGGTTATGCCTTAGTTAGATTGAATAGAGTAGATGAGGGACTAAAAAATTATTTAAAAGCAAAAGAGCTAGGAAAAGATGATATAGGAACGAATGTTGAGATAGGATACTGGTTAAATGCTACAGATAAATCAGAAGAAGCTTTACCATATTTAGAGAAGGCTAGAGAGTTAAGAGGTGAGGCTGATATTTGGATTGATTCTGAATTGGGATTTACTTTTGATAGATTGAAAAGATATGAAGATGGTTTGGTATATTTGAAGAAAGCTGAGGAATTAGGAAGAGATGATGAGTGGTTATTTTCAGAGTTAGGTTTCTGTTTAAAAAATCTTGAAAATTATGAAGAAGCTTTAGAGTATTATTTAAAGGCAGAAGAAAAGGGAAGAACAGATGAATGGCTCAACTTAGAAGTGGGAGAGATATTGGGAGAGTTAGAGAGATATGAAGAGGCTATTATAAGATTACAACATCTTCTTTCTCTTGAAGATTCAGACAAGACATTTATAAACTCTCAGATAGGATATTTTTATGGAAGGTTGAATAATGCACAAGAAGCTTTAAAATATCTATACGAAGCTGAAAAGTTGGGAAGAGATGATATTTGGCTCTACTGTGAAATAGGTTGGAATTTAGCTGACGAGTCTATAAAGAAATATGAAGAGGCATTGGAGTATTTAGATAGAGCTGTAAAATTAGGAAGAGATGATGTTTGGATCAATGGACAGTTAGGATTTATCTATAGTAAATTAGAGAGATATGAGGAAGCTATTACTTATTTTGAAAAGGCTAACTTTATGGATACAGAGGATAGTTGGTTGATTTATCAATTGGGATCAATCTATAGAAAAAGTGGTGAAGTTCTAAAGGCTATAAAAATATTGGAAGATTCTTTAGAAAAGAATCAATTTAAAGGTTGGGTAGAACTAGAATTAGCTTGGTGTTATGCTCTTATAGATGAGAGAGAGAAGGCACAAAAATATTTAGACGAAGCTCACTTATATATAGAAGGAGAGATTTTAAACTCAGAAGAGTTGAAAAAAGATGTAGAAAATATTAAGAAACTTATTCAATCAATGACTCTATTATCATAAAACTAAGAAAACTCTAGCTTTCGCTAGAGTTTTTTTGTATAATTAATATTATATAGGAGTTTACTTTGCCATATTTAAGTCATAAATAAAAAGTATACTCATATTGAAAAATAGGATGAAAGGAGTTAAATATGAATATAAGATTTTTTGGAAATATAGATTTGAACGAAGATTATCACGAGACTGAGATTCATCTATTGGAAAAAAATATCTCTTTAGATCTAAATTTAGAAGAAGTTTTAGGGAAAAAAGATTGGATATTAGAATATGATGAATATGTCTCAAAACTATCTAGTTATAAAGAAAATATAGAAAAAAGATTGAATGGGGATTTTGATGATTGGGGAGTTACAAAAGAGTGGATAGATTGGCATATAGAAGAATTTGATAAAAGTACTGTAGAAAAGCTTGTAAAAAATTTAGATAACAATATGCAACTAGATGAAAAACTTTTAACAAGAGTGAATTTAGTAAGAGTAGGAATATACCCAGGATATGAAGATTATGCTATATGGGATTTTATGCTTGATGGGAAGATTAGTGACCAAATTTTAGTAGTGATTACTAACAATAGAGGAGAAATTTTAGATATAACTTGGGAAAGTTAAGGAGGACTTATGGAAAATAAAAATTTAATAAATGGATTTATACTTTTTAAGGATAAAAATTGTGATTTTACTGCAATTCAGAGAAATTTAAAAGCTGATTGGAATATAGAGTTAAATAGTGAGATAAAAGATGGGGCAACAGTATTTAATGTAGGAAATACTATGGTCACACTTGCAATGATACAGGCACCAGTTCCAAATAACGAAGCAGAAGAAAATGCTAAAAACAATATTTTTTGGGAGAATGGAGTACAGTTAACATCTGAGCATCAATCACATATGATAGTAACTGTAAGTGGTGGAAAGGATAGTGTAAAGAGTGCAAAATTATTTGTAAAAATAGCATCTAGCATCTTAAAATTAGAAAATACAATTGGAATATATAAATACCCTACTGTTATCCCTTCTGATATCTATATTGAAGTTGCAGATGAGATGAAAGATGATGGATTCCCTGTTTTGAATATGGTGTATATTGGAATGTATAGAAGTGATAATGGAATTTGTGGTTATACAGAGGGACTTAAGTATTTTGGAAAAAAAGAGATAGAAGTTTTAGATACAGATGTTGAAGTTTTTGAATTATATGAGTTTTTAATAGATATAGCAAATTATGTAATTACATCTGATGTAAAATTAAATGACGGTGAAACAATTGGATTCTCTGCAGAGCAGAAGCTACCAATAACTTTATCTGAAGGGGTAGCCTTAGAGGAAGATACTTTGAAAATTGAGTTCAATAATGAAAATAAAGGGGAGTAAATAATGGCAAATATAAGTGAAGATAAATGGTATGATACATTTGAAGAGTACTCAATAAAATTTGGTGAAGTAAGACCTGATTACAAAAAATTAAAAAAAGAGGAAGCTGAGATGGGAGCTCTATTTAATATGGAGTTAGATATGCACAATGGTGGATTTTTACAATTTTATTGCAATTGGGGATATGAGGCCTATATCTATGCTTTGAGAGGATTGGAATCTATTGGAGCTTTAGAAACTAAAAAAATCTTAGAAAAGCAGTATGGAGTCATTGCTAAGTTGAAAGATGATAAGAGAATAGATGAGTTATGGGCGATTCCTGAATTTTTAAAAGAGAGTGAATTAGATAAGATTGAGAGTTTGGATGAGGAGTACTGGGAGGATAAAGAGAGTATAATGGATAGAATGTATACTCACTATATAGAAGAAAAGTAGTGTTAAATATATATTCAGAAAGGGAAGATAAGTATGTGGATTTGGTTTTTTATAGGAGTGGCCTTTATTGTAGTTGAGTGTTTAGGCTTTGGATTGATTTCAATATGGTTTGCTATAGGAGCTTTTGTAGCAATGTTCTTTACAGATCTTCCAGTGGATTATCAATTTTATATTTTTATAGCTGTATCAGCTTTATCCTTACTTTTAATAAGAAAAACAGCAGTTATTCATTTAAAAGGAAAGGGGAAAGAGCTAGATAGAATTACAAAAGCTAAGGTAAAAATTGAAAATCTAGAAGAGAGAGGAAATAGGGATATATACATTGTAAAACTAGATGGGAAGATCTGGGAAGCTATTTGTGATGAGAAGTTAGAACTTAATGAGATTGCTCAAGTAGAAAAGATTCAAGGGAATAAATTAGTTTTAACTAAATTAAAAAATTGTACCAATGAATAATTTATCTTAAGGAGGAAAAGATTATGTTTTTTATATTTTTAATTATCTTAATAACAATAATACTTTTAGCAGTACATGTAAGGATTGTATCACAGTCACAAGCTTATGTAATTGAAAGACTTGGAGCATATCTTACTACTTGGAGTGAAGGATTGAATATACTTATTCCATTTATAGATAGAATTGTAAAGAAAATATCATTAAAGGAGCAAGTAATAGATTTTCCACCACAACCTGTAATTACAAAGGATAATGTAACTATGCAGATAGATTCTGTTGTTTATTACCAAATTACTGACCCGAAACTATATACTTATGGTGTTGAAAGACCTATACAGGCTATAGAGAATTTAACAGCCACTACTTTGAGAAATATAATAGGAGAATTGGAGCTAGACCATACTTTGACATCAAGAGATACTATTAATACAAAAATGAGATCTATACTTGATGAAGCAACAGATCCTTGGGGGATCAAAATAAACAGAGTGGAATTAAAAAACATCATACCTCCTGCAGAGATTCAAGATGCTATGGAGAAGCAGATGAAAGCTGAAAGAGAGAGAAGAGAGTCAATATTGAGAGCTGAAGGACAGAAAAAATCATCTGTACTAGTTGCAGAAGGAGAAAAGGAAGCAGCTATATTAAGAGCTGAAGCTAAAAAAGAAGCTGAGATAAGAGAGGCTGAAGGAAAAGCAGAGGCTATATTAAAAATTCAAAGTGCAGAAGCAGAAGCGATTAGACTTTTAAAAGAGGCTGGAGCAGATAAGTCGGTTCTTACATTAAAAGCTATGGAAGCATTTGCAAAAGTAGCAGATGGAAAAGCAACTAAGATAATTGTTCCAAGTGATCTACAAAATATTATGACTTTGAGTGAGCTTTTTAATGAAAGTAAAAAAGAGGTTAAATAAAAATTAATAAAAAAGTTCGATTAACCAAAAGGCTGATCGAACTTTTTTTAACTATTTTAAATTAGAAATAGCATTAAAAATATTATTTAAAGCTTGTTCTAGAACTGCTCTAGGGCAGGCAAAATTTAATCTGATATAACCACTTCCCTCTTCTCCAAACCAAGTACCATAATCTATAGCAATTTTAGCTTTTTTTTCAAAGAACTCTAACATATCCTCATCTTTTAAAATTTTCGAAAAATCTATCCAAGCAAGATATGTACCTTCAGGTAGATGATAGTTGATCTCAGGAAGTTTTTCTTCTAGGAATGTTTTTATAAAATGTCTATTGGAATCTAAGTATTCAATAACTTGTTCTAACCACTCTTCACCATAAAGATATCCAGCTTTTACCCCTTCTATTCCAAATGAGTTTGGAGTTTCCATTCTAATATTACTCAAATAACTCTGGAATTTGTCTTTTAAATCTTTGTTTGGGATAAAGATTAAAGAAGTTTGTGTTCCAGCAATGTTAAATGTTTTAGTAGGAGCTGTACAGATAAAAAGTTTATTAAAGAATTTTTTATCTAAATTTAAAAATGATGTAAAGGTAGATTCTTTAAAAATCAAATCTGAATGTATCTCATCAGAGATAATGAAAACATTGTGTTTTAGACAGATATTAGCAATTTTTTCCAATTCCTCTTTTTTCCAAACTCTTCCAACAGGATTGTGAGGATTACAAAGAATAAAAAGCTTAATATTATTATCTACAATTTTTTTCTCAAAATCTTCAAAATTCATAGTATAATAACCAGCATTGTCAACTAATGGATTTAAAATAACATTTCTTCCACACCCTTCTGGAATAAGTTTAAAAGGCGGATAAACAGGAGTTTGAATAAGAATATTATCTCCAGAATTAGTAAAGTTTTGAATAATGAGACTGATAGCTGGAACAACTCCATTAGTATAAACAATCCAATCTTTTTCAACTGAGCAGTTTTTTCTTCTTCTATTCCATTGAATAATAGAGTTATAATACTCTTCATCAGGAAGTGTATATCCTAAAACACCATGATCAATAACTTTTCTCATTGAATCTAATATAGGTTCAGCCACTTTAAAATCCATATCTGCAACCCAAAGAGGAAGTAGATCTGTATGTCCATTAAAAATAGTTTGATATAGTTTTGGATTCCATTTTTTAGAATTAGTTGTTTTTCTGTCAATTATCTCATCAAAATTATATTTCATAAAATTACCTCCCAATATGTATCTAATGAGATTGTAACATATTTTTATGAGAAAAAATAGAATAAGTTAGAAATAAAAATAAAAATGTAGTATAATAGTGATACAGAGAGAATAGGAGGTTTTTATGGACGAAATAAAACAACTTGTTGAGATTATAAAGAATAGTAATTATATAGTTGTGTTTACAGGAGCAGGGGCGTCTACAGACTCAGGTTTGGCAGACTTCAGAGGAAAAGATGGTTTGTATAAACAGAGAGATTTTATGGGCTTTGAGCCTGAAACTATTTTAAGTCATGATTTCTTTTTTTCTCATAGAGATATTTTTGATAGATATTTAGAAGAGAAATTATCAATTAATAATATAAAGCCTAATATGGGGCATAAAGTTTTAGCAGAGCTAGAAAAACTTGGAAAGGTAAAAAGTGTAATTACACAAAATATTGATGATTTACATCAAGAGGCAGGTAGTAAAAATGTTTTGGAGTTACATGGTACATTAAAAAAATGGTATTGTATAAAATGTAACAAAAGAGATACAAAACCTTTTATTTGTGAGTGTGGTGGAATTGTAAGACCAGATGTGACTCTTTATGGAGAGATGTTAGACGAAGAGGTTACAAAATTAGCTATAAAAGAGATAAAAAAGGCTGACACACTTATTATAGTTGGAACAAGTTTGACTGTATATCCAGCAGCTTATTATGTTGAGTATTTTACTGGTAAAAACTTGGTAATTTTAAATGAAACACCAACTTCACAAGATGATAAAGCAAATTTAGTAATAAGAGAGAAGTTTGCAAAGGTAATGGAAGAGGTATATAAAAACTTTTAAATAAATAAAAAAGGGGAGTTAGTTATGAAAAAAGCAATAATTTTATTATCAATGATTGTTTTAGTAGGTGCTTGTACAAATATACAGCCACAAGGACCAGTACAAGTAGATAGTGTTAAGGAGATAGTTGAAAAAGAGTATGAATTGGTAAATCTATTCCCAGGTCAAGGTTTAACTGTTGGTTTTGATGAAGAGGGAAGAATATTTGGATATTCAGGTTTAAATAGATTTTTTGGTAAGGCTGAAATAAGTAATGGAAATATAGTTGTTACTGATTTAGCTTCTACAAGAATGGGTGGACCAAAAGAAGCTTTAATTAGAGAAGATCAATACTTGTCACTATTAAAAGGAATGAAAAAAATAGAGCAAGAAAATGGTCAATTAGTTTTAACAAATGAAAAAGAAGAGAAGCTTATATTTAAAAAAAGATAGAGTATTAGAGAGGAAGTTATGAAAAGATTACAAGATCAGATAAAGTTTTTAATGGAAATTGATAAAGTAAAGGGAATATTAAGACAATCAGTTATTCTTGGAGATGTAAATAGAAGAGAAAATGATGCTGAACACAGTTGGCATATGGCTCTTTGTGCTATAACATTAAAAGAGTATGTGGAATTTGAGAATATAAACTTAGAAAAAGTTTTAAAAATGATATTACTACATGATATAGTTGAAGTATATAGTGATGATACTCCAGCCTTTAGTCATTATGATAAAGAAGAGAAATTTCAAAAAGAGTTGGTTGCAGCTCAAAAAATATTTGGATTACTTCCAGAAAACCAAGATAAAGAGTATTTTAAATTGTGGTTAGAGTTTGAAAATATGGAATCTGATGATTCAAAATTTGCCAATATTTTTGATAGATTTCAAGGATTTATACAAAATTTATCTTCTGATGGGCATACTTGGAAAAAATGGAGTGTTACAGAAGAGATGGTAGTAAAGAGATTAGAGCCTATAATCAAATATGCACCTAAGTTATACAATGGATTTGTTCGTGTTGAGATAGACAAGTATATTGAAAGAGGTATAATCAAAACATGTTAAAAATCTATGAAAAACTATCATAGAAACATAATAGAGTTGGTGGATTGTTTTAAGAAAAATTAAGGGGTTTTTTGGAGGAATTTTATGGGATTATTTTCTGTATTTAATAAAAAATATATTGAAAAAGAGGAAAAATTAAACAAGAAAATAGCAGAGCTTGAAGAAGTTATATCAAGAAAAGATAAAGAGATTTCAGATTTGATAAATGAGTTAGATAGATTAAATCAAAGCACAAACAATGTGATGAATAATAAACAACTTGAGTTGATAGAAAAGAATATAAAAGAGGCTAGAGAGGAAAACAGTAGATTAAAGGGTGTAATAGAAAAGTATAATTTATCATCTAGAAAAGAAAAGTATTATTATAAAGTAGATGTTGAAAAATTTTATTCAGCCTCTAAGTATAAAGATGTTGTGATAGCTTTAACAAATACTGGAATTACTTATATTCAAGAGATGAATTTGGAGACCTTTGATAATTTACCAAAAGATATAAAAAATTTAGAAGAAGCAAGAATAAAGTTTCAAAAATTCATAGGAAAAGATTTTATTGAATGGGAGATAGTAACTTATTTGAATAAGGGAGAGAGATTATCTAAGTTTTATAGCAAAAGTAGAAAGCTTATGAATATTTTCAATGAGAGTGATATGGAGTTTATGGAAGATATAATCACTTTTGATTTTAAAAGATTAAGTGAATGTGGTTTTAAAGATGAGCAAATAGATGAGTTTGTAAGTAAAAGAGATGAATATTATAGAGAGAGAAGAGTAATAATATAGAAGGAGCAGATTATGAAAAATATTCTTGTAGGAGTTACAGGAGGGATAGCAGCTTATAAGTCAGCAAATGTAGTGTCAAAACTTAAGAAAAAAGGTTATAATGTAAAAGTTATTATGACAGAGAATGCGACAAAAATAATAGCACCATTGACTTTGGAGACATTGTCAAGAAATAGAGTATATGTAGATATGTGGGATAAAAATCCACATTTTGAAGTTGAGCATATTTCACTAGCTGACTGGGCAGATTTAATATTAGTAGTTCCAGCTACTTATAATATTGTTGGTAAAGTAGCTAATGGAATAGCAGATGATATGCTATCCACAGTTATTTCAGCTTGTAAAAAACCTGTGTATTTTGCTTTAGCTATGAATGTAAATATGTATGAAAACCCTATTTTAAGAGAAAACAGAGAAAAATTAAAAAAATATGGGTATAAATTTATTGAAGCAGATGAAGGTTTTTTAGCTTGTAATGTAAATGCTAAAGGAAGACTAAAAGATGAAGATGAGATAGTGGAGATTATAGAGAGAGAGAATAAAGATGTTGAAAAGAGATTGTTAAATAAAAAAGTTTTAATTACAGCTGGAAGAACAGAAGAAGCAATAGATCCAATAAGATATCTCTCTAATAGATCAAGTGGACAGATGGGATATTCCTTGGCAGAAGCTGCAGCAAAAATGGGTGCTGAAGTAATATTAGTTTCAGGTCCTACAAATTTGAATAAGCCAGATGGACTAAGAGAGTTTATTCAAGTAAGAAGTGCTCAAGAGATGTATGAAGTTTGTATGGAGAAATTTGAAAAAGTGGATATAGCAATAGCTTGTGCTGCTGTAGCTGATTATAGGCCAAAGACATACTCAAATGAAAAAATAAAAAAGCAAGATGGAGATTTAACAATAGTCTTAGAGAGAAATCCAGACATTCTTTTAGAAATGGGAAAAAGAAAAAAGGATCAATACTTAGTAGGATTTGCAGCTGAAACACAGAACTTAATAGAAAATGCATTAGGAAAATATAGAAGAAAAAATTTAAATATGATTATAGCTAATGATGCTAGTAATATGCAAAAAACTACAAATAAAGTATATATAGTTAAGGGAGAGAATAGCATAGTAGAAGTTTCTGAAAAGGAGAAAAACGAATTAGCTTATGATATATTAGCAGAGATAAAGTTATAAAACTATTGCTTTCATACCAAATTTGTGTTAAAATAGGATATACTACAATGAACTAAGTCGCATGTATGCGACTTAGTTTTTTATGGAGGAGAAGAGATGAAAAAGAAAGTAGGACTATTTTATAAAAAGAATGGTAGTTTTAACAATGCAGTTTTAACTATAGATAAAAATATAATAGATGCTTTAGGAATAAGTAAAGAAGAGAATAAAGTTGTATTTTCAATGGAAAATGGAATAATAACTTTAACAAAGGGAGAGACTCAAGAGGAAAAAGAGAGTAAGGATATTCATGGGGATATTGTGGAATATAGAAAAACTATTGGTGTTAATTTTAGTAAGGTATATAAGGATAAGGATTATTATGTGGCAAAGTTAAATATACCTTTTGGAATAGTTGATACTTTAAAGATAACAAAAGAAAATAATGAAGTAAATATAACTATTGAGAAGGATAGGGTTATAATAGATAGAGAAGAGAGACTGGGGAAAGTATACACACTAAAAGTTAATAAGGGTGGAATTGGAAAAACGTTTTTAACAGTGCAGATAGCTCATGGGTTAACAATGAAAGGGAGTAAGGTAATGATACTTACATCTGACTCTCAAAATAACATTATTGATTTCACTATTCCAGAAGAGAAACAAGAGAGTTTAGAGATGAAAAAAGGTTTGAGAAGTTGGGTTATGACTGGTAAAGGGGATAAGATAAGATTAAGAAAGAATTTAGATTTTATTCCATTGGAAAGTTCAGTTTTTACAGAGAGATTTTTAGAGAAATTACCAATTTTTATTGAACATTTAAAAAGAGAGTATGACTACATATTGATAGATAGTATTCCAACAATGAAAATAGATACAGAGTTTGTAAAATGTTCAGATAAAATTATAATACCAGCTTTTTGTGATATTCCAACTTTGAAGGGAATAATAAATGTAATTGAAGAAGCTGGAGTAGATAAGATACATGCTATTTTAGTAAATTTACATAGAGCGACAATGACACAAAAAAATATATTAGAGAAATTAAAAAGTATAATTGAAGAAACAGATATTATCTTTCCTGAACCTATAAAGGAGATAGCTTTAATTGAGAGTTTGGTAAAAAAAGGAAAAACTGTTTGGGAGAGCAAGGCAAAAAGCATATATGATGCACAAGAAAGTTTACTAGATATTGTAATGGAGATGTAGTATAGGAGGAAAAATGAGTACAGCTGAAGAAAGATTTCAGGCAATGATGGCAAAAAGAATAAAAAATAAAAAAGATGAGGATAAAACTACAAAACTAGAAAAAAAAGAGATACAGATAAAAAGTTTAGAAGAGATATTTCCAATAGATAATAATGTATTTTTAGGTCTAACAACTGATTTAGATTTAATTGAGTATTTAAAGAAGAAATCGTTAGAAATGTTAAAAATTCAGGGGAATAATGTAATTCTATTGGGAAAAAATTTGACTGAAGTTTTTCAAGAGTTAGGAAGAAAAGGAAGCCCAGAGGGGTTATATATAAAATATTTAGAGCTAAATGGGTATAAAAAAGATACTGCATTGAGATTGAGAAAAAGATACGAGTTATTTAGTAACACAGATTCAAAAATTGTGAAAGAGATAATTAGTGTATTACCAATTAGAAGTATGGAGTTACTATATAAAAAGCAGGACAAAATACTAAAAAAATTGGAAGAGAACGACCAAGTACTAACATATAAAAAGATGTTAGATATAATAAATGACAGTAATGAGTTAATTGAGATCAAAGAAAAAAATGAGAAGATGATATATAATTATAGTGTTGAGAAGATAGATGATTTATATCAAAAAATTAATGATAGATACAATGAATTAGATAATAAAAGTAAAGAGAAGATAGATAAATTATTATTTGAGATAGAAAAAATATTAAAATAATATTAGGAGTAGATTATGTATAAGATCTTAAAAAAGAAATGGTTAAGTGAAAATATTTGTTATATGGATATAGAGGCTAAAGAATTGGCATATGGAGCAAAGCCTGGGCAATTTTTAATTGTGAAAACAGATGAGTATGGAGAGAGAATACCACTGACAATATGTGATTATGATAAGGAAGTAGGAAGTGTTACCATTGTTTTTCAAGTAGTTGGTGATGAAACAAAAAAAATGTCTGACTACAATGAGGGGGATTATTTTCAAGATGTTGTGGGACCTCTAGGACAACCAAGTGAATTTTTAGATAAAGAATTAACTGAATTGAAAGAGAAAAAGTATATATTTATAGCAGGGGGAGTAGGAACAGCACCAATCTATCCTCAAGTAAAGTGGTTTAATAAGAATGGAATACCAGTAGATGTAATAATAGGGGCTAGGACAAAGGAGCTAATAATATTAGAAGAAGAGTTAAAGAAATTAGCTAATGTATATATTTGTACAGATGATGGAAGTTATGGAGTACAAGGAAATGTTACTCAATTATTAGAAAAATTAATAGTTGAAGAAAAGAAAAAATACGATCAAGCAGTTGTAATAGGTCCTATGATAATGATGAAGTTTACCTCTATGAAGTGTAGGGAGTATAATTTACCAAATACAGTAAGCTTAAATCCATTAATGGTAGATGGGACAGGAATGTGTGGTGCTTGTAGAGTTACTATAGATAATAGAGTTAAATTTGCTTGTGTTGATGGACCGGAATTTGATGGAGATAAGGTTGATTATGATGAAGCTATTAGAAGACAAAAAATGTATAAAACAGAAGAGGGCAGAGAGATATTAAAGATAGAGGATGGAGAAACACATCACAATGATTCTTGTCCCATATATTTAGAATTAGATGAAATAAAGGGCAGAGTTCCTGTTAGAGAACAAAAACCAGAGATAAGAAATAAAAATTTTGATGAAGTTTGTTTAGGATATAGTATAGATGAAGCCCAAAAAGAAGCTGAGAGATGTTTGAATTGTAAAAATCCATTATGTATTAAAGGATGTCCAGTTTCAATTGATATACCTAATTTTATTCAAAAAATAAAAAATAGAGATATTAAAGGAGCGAGTGAAGTTATAGGAAAATATTCAAATTTACCAGCTATATGCGGAAGAGTTTGTCCTCAAGAAACTCAATGTGAAGGAAAGTGTATATTGGGAATCAAGGGTGAAGCAGTAGCAATTGGTAAATTAGAAAGATTTGTTGGAGATTGGGCTATAAAAAATAAAACTATCATAAAAAGAGAGAAAACATCAGAGCAAAAAGTAGCAGTAATTGGAAGTGGACCAGCAGGACTTACAGTGGCAGGTGACTTAGCAAAATTGGGATATAGTGTTACTGTTTTTGAAGCACTACATAAATTAGGTGGAGTATTGAGCTATGGAATACCAGCTTTTAGATTACCAAAAGAGGATATAGTAGATAAGGAGATAGAAAAACTTAAAGATTTAGGAGTAGAGTTTTATACAGATGTTTTTATAGGAAGAACATTTACAGTAGATGAACTATTGGAAAGAAAAGGTTATTCAGCAGTATTTATTGGAAGTGGAGCTGGATTACCTAGATTTATGAATATTCCTGGAGAAAATTATAATGGAGTAATATCAGCAAATGAATTTTTAACAAGAGTGAATTTGATGAAAGCTAATAAAAAAGAGTATGCTACTCCAATAAAAATGGGGAAAAAAGTATTTGTGGTTGGTGGTGGAAATGTTGCTATGGACGCAGCTAGAACAGCTAAGAGATTAGGTGCAGATGTAACTGTACTCTATAGAAGAGGAGAAGAGGAGTTACCAGCTAGAAAAGAGGAGGTACATCACGCAAAAGAAGAGGGAATAAAATTTAACTTTTTAGTTAATCCAATAGAGATAGTTGGAGATGAAAATGGTTGGGTAAAAGAGGTTAAATGTGTAAGAATGAGATTAGGAGAGTTAGATGAAAGTGGAAGAGCAAAGTTTTCTGTAATAGAAAATAGTGAGTTCACTTTGGAAGGTGAGACAGTAATAATGTCTTTAGGTACTATCTCCAACCCATTAATAGGAAATACTACAAAAGATTTAGAGTTAAATAAGTGGGGATGTATCTTAGCTCAAGATAATGGTGTTACTTCAAGGGAAGGAATATTTGCAGGAGGAGATGTAGTTACAGGAGCAGCCACAGTTATATTAGCTATGGAAGCTGGGAAAAAAGCTGCAATTGAGATTGATAAATACTTAAAAATGAAAAAATAGTTGACAGATGCAATAAATGGGTATATAATCAAAACAGAATTGAATACAATTGCTAGGGGAGCTTATGAGTAAGCTGAGAAGGAGAGTGTCCTGACCCTTGGAACCTGATATGGATAATACCGGCGTAGGGAAGCAAAAGATATAATAATAATTATTATAATTAGCTCTATACATAGGTGTATAGAGCTTTTTTTATTAACTAGGAGGATAAAATATGTATTGTACACAAATGGAAGCAGCAAAAAAAGGGATATTTACAAAAGAGATGGAAATTGTTGCAAAAGATGAAAATATGTCAAAAGAGGAGTTAATGGAAAGAATAGCTAAGGGTTCAATTGTAATTCCAGCTAATAAAAACCATAAAAATATCTATCCTAGAGCAGTAGGGGAAGGAACTAGAACAAAAGTAAATGTAAACTTAGGAGTATCTGAAGATTGTTGTGATTACTGTGGTGAGATGGTAAAAGTAACTAAGGCTATAGAGTATGGAGCAGATGCAATAATGGATTTGAGTACATTTGGAGATACTCAAAAATTTAGAAAAGAATTAGTTGAAAAATCATCAGTAATGTTAGGAACAGTTCCAATGTATGATGCTGTTGCAAAATTAGGTAAGAATATAAAGGATATGAGTGTAGAAGACCTATTTAGAGTTGTTGAGATGCATTGTGAAGATGGAATAGATTTTTTAACAATTCATGCTGGATTAAATAGAACTTGTGTAGATAGATTAAAAAATAATAAAAGATTAACTAAAATAGTAAGTAGAGGAGGATCAATTTTATTCCAATGGATGATATTGAATGATAAAGAGAACCCTTTCTATGAGCATTATGATAGATTACTTGAAATCTGTAGAAAATATGATGTGACTTTAAGTTTAGGAGATGGGTTAAGACCAGGAAGTATAGCTGATTCTACAGATGCACCACAAATACAAGAGCTTTTAATTTTAGGTGAGCTTACAAAAAGAGCTTGGGAAAAAGATGTTCAAGTAATGATAGAGGGACCAGGACATATACCTATGAATGAAATAGTAACAAATATGCAAATAGAGAAGAAATTATGTCACAATGCTCCTTTTTATGTATTAGGACCATTAGTAACAGATGTAGCACCAGGATATGATCATATTACTGCAGCAATAGGTGGAGCAATCGCTGCTGCTAATGGAGCTGACTTCCTATGCTATGTAACTCCAGCTGAACATTTAAGATTACCTACACTTGATGATATGAAAGAGGGAATTATGGCTTCAAGAATTGCTGGACATGCAGCTGATATAGCCAAGGGAATAAAAGGAGCAAAAGATTGGGATAACAGAATGAGTAAACATAGAGGAGAGTTAAATTGGCCAGGAATGTTTGAAGAGTGTTTAGATCCAGAAAAAGCTAAAGCATATAGAGAATCTTCAGCACCAATTGAAGAGGAAGTATGTACAATGTGTGGAGATTTATGCCCAATGAAAAGATGTAATGAAATTTTAGACTAAGGAGATTGTATGGAGATTATATTAAATGGTGAAAAATATATTTTACCAAAAGAAGATATGAGTGTCCAAGAGATAATAGATGAACTTTCTAGTAAATGGCAGATAGATTTGTCAGGAGCTGTAGTGTTAGTAAATGATGAAATTGTCAAAAAAAATGAATGGAAAAATGAAAAAGTAGCTAGTAATTATCATCTAGAAGTTCTTTCTTTCGTTTCTGGTGGATAATTTTATAACTAATAATATAGGACAAAAATTATAACATTTGGAGGAAAAATGGAGAAATTTATATTAAAAGGAAAAGAATTTAAAAGTAGATTATTAACAGGTACAGGAAAATTTTCAGATAAGAATTTAGTAGCTCCTATGTTAGAAGCGAGTGGATCACAGATAATTACAATGGCTTTGAGAAGAATAAATTTTCAAAATCCTAAAGAGAATATATTAAACTATATTCCTAAACACATTACTTTATTGCCTAATACATCTGGAGCAAGAACAGCTGAGGAAGCAGTAAAGATTGCAAGAATAGCTAGAGAAGCTGGTTGTGGAGATTTTATAAAGATAGAGATAATTAATGATAACAAATATTTGATGCCTGATAACTCAGAAACAATAAAAGCTACTAAGATATTAGCTGATGAAGGATTTATAGTATTACCATATATTATGCCTGATCTAATAACAGCTAAAAGATTAGAAGATGCAGGGGCAGCAGCAGTTATGCCTTTAGGATCACCTATTGGATCAAACAGAGGAATTTTGACAAAACCATTTGTTGAGATGCTATTAGAAAATAATAGAGTTCCTATTATAGTTGATGCAGGAATAGGAAAACCTTCTGATGCAGCTTTGGCAATGGAGATGGGATGTGATGCTGTATTAGTAAATACAGCAATAGCAACTGCACAAGATCCAGTAAAAATGGGAAGAGCTTTTTCATTAGCAGTTGAAGCTGGAAGAGAAGCTTTTTTAGCTCAATTGGCTGAAGAGAAAAAGTATGCAAGTGCATCATCACCACTAACAGGTTTTCTATTTAGAGGTGAGTAATTAAATGAGTTATTATGATGAATTAATAAAGTGGAAAGATTTTGATTTTAATAGATATTTTGAATCAGTTACAGATGAAGATATTTTAAATAGTATAGAAAAAGAGAGACTATCTGTCTATGATTATTTGAACTTACTCTCTCCAAAAGCCCAAAAACATATTGAGAAAATGGCTGTAAGAGCATCTAAATTAACAAGACAATTTTTCGGAAATGTAGTAAGCTTATATTTACCAATATATGTTTCAAACTATTGTACAAGTAATTGTATATATTGTGGTTTCTCTAAAAAAAATCATATTTTAAGAAGGCATATGAAATTTGATGAAATAGAGAGAGAGGCAGAAGAGATAGCAAAATCAAGAATAGAAAATATACTATTATTGACAGGAGAAGCAAAAGGATTAGTCGATAAAGAGTATTTAAAAGGTGCAATAGATAGATTAAAAAAATACTTTTCATCAGTTTCAATAGAGGTTATGCCTTTAGATGAAGAGGATTATAGATATTTAGTAGAAGATGGATTGGATGGGTTAACTGTATATCAAGAGACTTATGATGAAAAAAGATATGCAGAAGTTCATCTATCAGGAGAAAAAAAGAACTTTAGATATAGATTGGATACCCCAGAAAGAGGAGCAAAAGCTGGAGTAAGATCAATAGGAATAGGTGCATTACTAGGACTTGGAGATATTAGAAGTGATGCTTTTAAGACTGGATTACATTTAAAATATCTAGTTGAAAACTATCCAAATAGTGAATTTAGTATATCTTTTCCTAGAGTTAATGAGGCAGAGGGAAATTTAAAAGATAGCTATGCTGTAGATGATATAACATTTGTACAGATAATATTAGCTAATAGAATCTTTCAACCTAATGTTGGAATAAACCTTTCTACTAGAGAGAGTGCATATATGAGAGATAACTTGCTACCATTAGGAATTACTAAGTTTTCAGCTGGATCAAGAACAGAAGTTGGAGGATATTCACATGAAAATGAGTCTACAGCTCAATTTGATATTACAGATAGCAGAAGTGTAGAGGAGATTGTGGAAGCAATTAGAAAGCATGGATTAGAGCCTAAATATAAAGACTGGGAGACATTAGTATGAAGATAGGAATTGCTGGTGTTGGAGGAATTGGTTCAAATGTAGCTATGCATCTAGTTAGATCTGGACTTACTGATCTTAAATTTGGAGATTTTGATAGGATAGAGGAGAGTAACCTCAATCGCCAATTTTATTTTAAAGATCAGATAGGAGAGTATAAAGCACAGGCTTTATACAAAAATCTTACCAAAATAGCACAAGGAAATTATCAGTTTGAAATTATAAAATTTGATAGAGATAATATAAAGGAATTTTTTAAAGAGTGTGATATTATTGTTGAAGGATTTGATAAGAAAGAGTTCAAACAGCTATTTGTAGAGGAATTATACAATACTAAAAAATTGTTAATTACAGTATCAGGTATAGGTGGAATAGATACTTCTCAAGTTCAAATTATAAAAAAGATGAAAAATTTATATTTGGTAGGAGATCAATATAGTGATATTTCAACATATAAAACATATTCACATAAAGTGAATTTAGTAGCTGGAAAAGTAGTTGAGATCATATTAGGAGAGTTAGATAATGAGAAAGAGAATAGAAATTCCTAAAGGAATATATGGAATTACAGGAGATAATTTTTCTAATGGAAGAAGTAATTATTTTTGCGTTAAAGAGATGATCGCTGGTGGAATAAAGATAGTACAATATAGAGCTAAAACAAAATCTACTAGAGAAAAAATAGAGGAAGCTAGAGAAATAAGAGAGTTATGTAAAAAAAATAACGTTTTGTTTATAGTAAATGATAATGTGGATATAGCTTTATTAGTTGATGCTGATGGAGTTCATATAGGACAAGATGATATGCATCCTGATGATGTCAGAAAACTTTTGGGAGATGATAAGATAATTGGATTATCTACACACTCAGAGGAACAGGGGATGGAAGCTTATAAAAATATGAATGTTGATTATATAGGTGTTGGACCAATATATCCTACTACAACAAAAGATACTAAACCAGTTGGATTAGAGTATTTAGAATTTACTGTAAGAGAATTAAAGCTCCCATTTGTAGCTATAGGAGGTATAAAAGCACACAACATAGATACTATCATATCTAAAGGAGCACAGCGTATTTGTCTTGTTAGTGAAATTGTTGGAAATGATAATATTTCAGAATTTGTAACAGAATTACAAAAAAAGTTCAGTTAGGAAAACAATAAAAAATATAGAAATATGTAAATTAAGGAGAGGTAACTTCAAAAATCACCTCTCCTTTCTTTTATATTTTTCTAAGTATTATTTTATTTATATTGTATAATTTTTTATCTCTCTCAATTAAAGTCCTATAATTATATGTATAAAATATAACTTTAAAAAAATAAAAATAAAACAGCCATAGTAAATTATGACTGTTTCTTTCTAACAATATATTATATTTTTTTATCATACTCTGTTAGCTGATTATAATTCATTGTGGTAATAACTTTTTTTACATATTTTTCTTTTTCTTCAGAGTAATTAATTAAACCTGTAGCAATTATTTGAGGCAATTGATTTTCATTAACCAGTTTTCTCAGATTTTTATAAGCTGAATTTCTTGAAAGATTTAAAACAAAGTCATCAACAGAATCTTTTATTGTTAAATATCTTTTTAGATGAGGGACAAAACCATTATCTCTGATTCCTTTGGCAGGTAATCTTGGCTCATTTGGATCTGTAGACCACATTCCAAAGATATTATTTGCTTGTCTAAAGAATCTAGAAGTTCCCCAACCACTTTCAATAGCTCCTTGAGTTAGAATAAGTGAAGTAGGGTAAATAATCAATCTAGAAGAAAGTTGCTCCCAATTTCCATACTCAACTCTATATTTTTTGAAAATATTTTGTGCGTATATTTTTTCAGCGGCATTCAAATCAGCTTTTTTAGATAGTTTTTTTATAATATCGCTATCATTTTGGATTTCAGCATTAACAACATTAATACTTGGTAATAAAATATCAATAAAGGTATTCTTTTTTTGAGAAGGGGATAACTTTCTTAAATCGATATTTACAGTTGTAAAAGCATATAGTCCTTCATAAGCTCTCCATTTTTCTATATCATCTAGACTATTTACTGTTACTTTTTCATAATTTATTTCTTTTAAAATTTCTTCAGAAAAAGCAAAGTTAGTAAGAATTAGAAAAAAAATAGAAATAAAAATATTCTTTAATTTCATAAAGTACTCTCCTTTTAAAATAATCAGTGTATAGTATACCAAAATAATTGAAATAAGTAAAGTACTAAATTTAACCACAAGCAATAAGTCCTATAATTATTAAGATAAAAATTAATTTAAAAAAGGAAAATTTCCTTTTCTAAACTAACTAAAAAATTTTAAAATAAATAATTCTACCCCAATCTCAATATCTAAATTTCCACTTTTAATCTCATACTCTAAATTAGATATCTCTTTTAATCTTTTTCTCAGAAACTGTTGTTCAAATATATCAAAATTCTTTATCTTCAAAAATATTGTATATGGATGAGGGTATCCTTTATCAGTTAAAAAATACTCTTTTATATCTTCATAAACTACCTCATTAAATTTTTTATAAGAGATATTTTTATCTATTTTTTTATCTGACATAATTGAATTTAATTTTAAAAGAAATATAAGTTCATCACTCATTATATATATAAAATTTGTATATAATTTTTCTTTTTGGATAAAGTGTAACAACTCATTTTTTTTCTGATTAAAGATAAACTCCTCAATTAAATTTTTTAAATTAAACTCTTCTGCAATAGAGAGAATAGGTTTAACTTTATCTAAGTTGAAAAGCTCTCCATTTAAAAAGCTTTTGACTTTTTCAACTTCATTTTTAATTTTAAAAAAATCATTTCCTTCTAGTTCAATAAATTTTTCAGCTTCATATTCAGAGATATTAAGTTCTTGCTGAACATAGAATATAGCTGATTTCTTTTCATTCTCTTTTCTGAAACAGATAATTTCAGCAATCTCTTTAAAACTATCCAAAGCTTTTTTAGATAATGGATTTTTGATTTTACCAAAATCATTTAAAAACTCTTCATATATGATAACAATCTCCTTTTGATTAAGATTATATAATTTTAGAGACTTTGCTATATTTTCTATATTTTTAAAGGATTCGGCTCTTTTTAAGACTATTAACTCCTTTGGAGAAAAGATAGAGTTGGTAGAGACTGAGTCAAAAAATTGTGTAATCTCATCTAATGAGGCATCAAAAGTTTTTTCAGGAATAGAGGGGTTACTATTTCTTATTTTTGAAATAATCTCCTCATATTTGATTTGTAAAGGAGCTGTATCTCCATGTAAAAAATATATCATAAATTCACCCTTTTAAATTTAATTTTATATTAAATAATATCACAAATTCTAAAAAAAAAAAAGCAGAATAGAAAATAAAAATCTGATATAATATTAAGATAAAGAGAATTTTAAATAAAATGAAAGGACGAGAAGTATTTGAAGGTAAAAAATATAAGAAAAATTTTTATAAATTTTCTCTATGGTATTTTATGGTTTATTCCAATATATTATTTTGCTACTGATTTTTTTCAGATATCAAGTTTAGAGATTTTAAAAGATAACTATATTAAGGAAGTAGTGTTTTTTTCAATTAAGCAGGGATTTTCTTCAAGTGTAGTATCCTTACTTATAGGATTGATACCAGCTTATTATGTAAGTTATCACAATAATAGTCTTTCAAAGGCTATACAAGGATTGATTTTTATTCCTTTTTTCTTTCCTGTAATTTCAATAGTTACAATATTTTCTATAATATTTAATTTACCAATATTAAAAGATATGGGGATTTTATATAGTTTAAAAGGAATAATATTAGCTAATGTATTTTACAATTCACCAATATTTGTTAAATATATAAGTGAAGGATTAAAAAAAATACCTAAAGAGTTAAGTGAAGCAATGAAAATAGATGGAGCTGGTGGAGTAACTATATTTTTTAAAGGACAGTTGCCACTTATATTACCACAATTATTTAGAGCCTTTATTTTGGTTTTTACTTATTGTTTTTTAAGTTTAGGGATTATTCTTTCACTAGGGGGAATAAAATATTCTAATATAGAGGTTGAAATTGCAAATACTCTCATGGGGGGAGCAGATTTTTCAAAAGCTATGGTATTAGGAGGTGTACAATTTTTAATACTACTTATTCTCAATGCTTTTGGAATATTTGTAAAGGAGTATGAAATTACGGGAGATCAAGAGTTGAAACAGACAAATATATTATTTGAAATATATTCAATAATTTATATGTTATTTCAATATGGTGTAGTGCTATTTTCTTTCCTTTTCTCCTTTATTAATCAATTTACTGGGAAGTTTACACTAAAAGCATATTTTAATCTTTTTTCTAAAGAGTTCAATCAAGAGTATAGTATTGTAGCTAGTATATTTAGTTCCATAGCTATTTCAACTGTTGTAAGTATTGTATCTGTTTTTTTCATATATCTAATTATAAAAAACTACAATAGAATAACTGATATGATAATATTTTCAAATATGGGAATTTCTGGTGCCTTTCTTGCAATAACACTCTATTATATGAATGTATTATTTGATATTCCACTAGTTATTTTGTTAGGAATAGGATACTTAATTGGAGCTATTCCAGTGGGGTACTCATTTATGTATCAATATGTAAAAAAATTTCCTACTGAAATTCTAGAAAGTAGTGAGATAGATTGTAAAAATTTTTATCAAAGATTTAGATATGTGGAGTTTCCAATTTTAAAAAACATATTTATCTCCTCTTTTCTCCAAATCTTTGCAATAATTTTTGGAGAATTTACTATAGCATATACTATGCAGTTAGGAGATATAATTCCAATAGCTTCATTGGTAAATTACTCTTTAGTGGCTAATAAAAAATATATGGAAAGTTCTGCTTTTTCAGCAGTAGTTTTATTTATTGTTTTAATTACTTTCTTATTAGGGGAGTATTTCAAAGAAAAAGAATAATGAGATATATAGGAGGAAAAGATGATAAAATTTGCAATAATAGGAACAAGTAGTATAAGTGAAAAATTTATTACTGCGTTGAAAGAAACAAAAGGGTGTGAAGTTTATGCTCTTCTATCAAGAGATAAAAATAGAGGGGAAATTTTTGCAAATAAATTCAATATAAAAAAAGTTTATCAAGATATAGATGTGATGCTAAGTGATATGAATATAGATGCTGTATATATCGCGTCACCTAATGGAATTCATTTTCAACAGGCAAAATTAGCACTTGAGTCAGGTAAACATGTAATTTGTGAAAAACCTATAGTAACTAAAGTGGAAGAGTTTAATATTTTAGTAAATATAGCAATATCAAAAAAATTAACTTTTATGGAAGCAATGCGTCCAACAGTTAATCCAAACTTTCAAATTATAAAGGATAATTTATATAAAATAGGAGCTATCAGACAGGTTTTTATAAAATATTGTCAGTACTCTTCTAGATACGACATATTAAAAGAAGGAAAAATTACTAATATCTTTGATAAAAGTCTAGGTGGAGGATCACTTTATGATATAGGAGTGTATCCATTACATTTTGCTTTAGCAATGTTTGGAGAACCAGAGGAGTATTTTGGGTATAATTATCTATTAAGTAGTGGAACAGATGGGTGTGGGACAGTACTATTCAAATATTGTGACAAAGTTGCAAATATCTCATATTCTAAAATAACTGATGAAAAAACTCCTTCTGAGATATTGGGAGAAGAGGGTTCTATTGTAATAGAAAAAATCTCCCAAGTGAAAGGAATAAAGATAAAATATAGAGATGGAAGAGAGGAAGACATTGAATTACCAATTTATAAAAATGATATGAGATATGAAGTAGAGGAGTTTATAAAACTTATAGCTGAAAAGAGAGTAGAGTCAGAATTAAACAGTTTTTCAACTTCGAGAAAATGTGTGGAGATAATGGAGAGATTGGCCAATAAATAGGAGAGGAATATGGTTGATGTAATTGATAGAAGAAGTAAATCCAAAGCGACACTAGCATTAAAAAATGAAAATGATATATTTTTAAAAAGAAGTATTAGAAAATTAGAGAGTAGAGAGGTAGAGAGTGTTAATACCTCTCTTTTATCTAATAATTATAGTTTAAATTATAACTTACTTTTGAATGAGGAACAGAAAAAAGCATTATTATCAACAGAGGGACAGTATCTAGTAATAGCAGGTGCTGGTTCTGGAAAAACAAGAACAATAGTTTACAGAACTGCTTGGTTGATAGAAAATGGGATAAAAGAGGAAAAGATACTGATGATTACCTTCACAAGAAAAGCAAGTGAAGAGATGAAGAGCAGATTGAAAGAGATTTTAAAAAGAGATGAAGTAAAAGTTACAATAACAACATTTCACTCTTTTTGTGCTAGGTTGATTAGAAAATATGAAAATATATTTAAACTTATAGATTTTGAGATAATAGATGAAGAGAGAAGAAAAAAGATATTTGAATATTTAATTAAAAAAATGGATTTGAATAGAAAATATAAAGATAATTTTTACACAGTTGATGAATTGAGTGAAGGATTAAGTAAGGTTCAAAATAGAAAACTAAAGGTAGAGGAAGTTTTTGAAAAAGAACAGATGAAAGATGATATCTATAAGTTAAAGTCCGAATATAAAAAATACAAAAAAACAAATAATATATATGAATTTGATGATATGATAGATGTTGTATTACAAAATTTTAAAGATAATAGAGAGTTTAGGGATTATATAAAAAATAAAATTGATTATCTCATTGTAGATGAATATCAAGATAGTAATATTTCGCAGATGGAATTATTAAAAGAGTTAATAGGAGATACAGGAAATCTTATGGTAGTTGGAGATGACTATCAGAGTATATATGGATTTAGGGGAGCAAATTTTACTAATATTTTAAAATTTGGAGATGATTTTCCAAACTCAAAATTAATAAAATTGAAAATGAATTATAGAAGTAGTGATGAGATCATAGAGTATACCAATAGAATTGCTAATAAATTTAATTTAAAGTATAATAAAACAATAATAGGAACAGATGTACATTGTGAAAAAGTTCATAAAAATTCGTTTAAAAATATTGAAGGGGAGGGAGATTATATCTGTAAAAAAATTTTACAACTAAAAGATAAAATCCCTTTAGAGGAGATTGCAATACTATATAGAAATAGATATATTATAAAAGCTTTGGAAAAACTTTTGAAGGAATATGGAATAGAATACCACAAAAAAGAGGAAGAGAGTAATGGAGTTGCACTGTATACAGTGCACTCAGCTAAAGGTTTGGAATGGGAAGTAGTTTTTATACCCACTCTTTTGGAAGGGGTATTTCCAAATGGAATAGATAGTGAAAATTTAGAAGAGGAGAAAAGATTGTATTATGTGGCTTGCAGTAGAGCTAAAAAATATTTATATCTAAGTTATCCTAGATATTATTATGAAAAGTTAGGTTATTTTGATAAAAGGTCAAGATTTCTCAATTATTAAGAAAATAAATATAAGAATTTTATAAAAATATTAATTATATATATTCTAAATATTTCTCTTTTCTTGACTAAAATGTTTGAGATATAGTATAATATGTAGGAAAAGTCACGACAAGTAAAGGTTTTAAATAAGAGAAGTTAAGTGAAAATCTTACACGGTCCCGCCACTGTAATGATGACGAGAACACATAGTCCACTAAGAAATTGGGAAGGAGTGTTAGTAGGGTGAATCTAAGTCAGGATATCTTATTTAAAATTATTTAACTATCCTGCGTGGACGGGAGGAGAAAAATAAAGATGAGAGAATAGGCACAATAAAAGAGTTGAAATATTAATAGTTATAAATATAGCTAATTTTTAAGTTACACTCTTTTTATTGTGTTTTTTTATTTTCGGGGGAGAAGAAGATGAAACATAGAAATATTATGGTAGTCGGTACATCATCAGGAGCTGGAAAAAGTATTACAGTTGCTGGTTTGTGTAGAGCATTAACAAAAGATGGATATAGAGTTTCTCCATTTAAATCACAAAATATGGCATTAAATTCATTTGTAACTAAATCTGGATTGGAAATGGGTAGGGCTCAAGTGGTTCAAGCAGCAGCTTGTGGTATTGATCCAGAAGCGTATATGAATCCTATACTTTTAAAACCAACAACTAATAGAAAAATACAGGTTATAGTCAATGGAAAATCAATTGGAAATATGAGTGGAATAGAGTATGGAAAATTTAAAACATCTTTAAAACCTGAAATTATGAGATCATATAATTATATAAAAGAGAATTTTGATATAAGTGTAATTGAAGGAGCAGGAAGTCCTGTTGAAATAAATATAAAGGGCGAGGATATAGCAAATATGAAAATGGCTGAGATGGCTGATTCTCCAGTTATATTAGTAGCCGATATAGATAGAGGGGGAGTGTTTGCTTCTATCTATGGAACAATAATGTTGATGACAGCAGAAGAGAGAGCTAGAGTAAAAGGTGTAATTATAAATAAGTTTAGAGGAGATATAAATATACTCAAGCCTGGATTAAAAGAGATAGAAGAGTTGACAGGAGTTCCAGTAATAGGAGTTATGCCATATAGTAATATTGATATTGAAGATGAGGATAGTGTCACAGAGAGATTTAAAAAGATGCAAAAGAAAAAAGGGATCAATATCTCTGTAATCAAACTTAGACATATATCTAATTTTACAGATATAGATGCTTTGAGAATAGTTGAAGATGTAAATATAAAATATGTTACCTCACCTGATGAAATGGGAGATGAAGATATAATAATTATTCCAGGTACAAAAAATACAATTGATGATTTAAAGGAGATAAAAGATAGTGGAGTTGCCACTGAGATTATCAAAGCCTCAAAAGCTGGAAAGAGTATCATTGGAATTTGTGGTGGTTTTCAGATGATGGGGGAGAAGATAAAAGATCCTTATGGAATAGAGAGTGAAATAAAAGAGATTCCAGGATTAGGTTTACTAGAGCTTGAGACTATAATGGAAAAAGAGAAGAACACTCTACAATATGAAGGTAAATTAGAAAATTGTTCAGGACTATTAGCTGGATTGAATGGAGAATCTATTAATGGTTATGAGATACATCAGGGAGTGACTATTGGAAAAGAGAGAAAGATTACTTCAGATGAAAGAGTTGTAGCTATAGAGAAAGGAGATACAATTTTTGCTACCTATCTTCATGGAATATTTGATAATGAAAAAGTAACTAGAACAATCTTGAATAAAGTTAGACAGAAAAAGGGAATCGAAACTCAATTAGAAGGTGTTACCTTTGCTGAGTATAGAGAGAAAGAGTTAGATAAGTTAGAAAAAGTATTTAGAGAAAATATTGATATGGAAAAAATTTATGAGATATTAGGTGAGTAAAGATGAATTTTATAATTAGATATAGTATAGCATATGTAATGGATCTTATTTTAGGAGATCCTCACTGGTTTCCACACCCTGTTAGATTTATAGGGAAATTGATAGAGAGTTTAGAAAAATTACTTTATAGATTTAGTTGTAAAAAATTGACAGGTGGAATTCTTGCTATATTAACCATTGGAATTACTTTTTTAGTATCTTACTATATAGCAAAACTTTCAATTTATTTAGAAATATTTTTTCTATACACAACTTTAGCTACTAAGAGTTTGGCAGATGAAGGTTTTAGAGTTTGCAAAATCTTAGTAGAGGGGGATATGGAAAAAGCTAAAAAAGAGTTATCTTATTTAGTGAGTAGAGATACAGGAAATATGGATGTAACACAGATCACTAGAAGTGTATTGGAGACTATAAGTGAGAATACAGTAGATGGAGTTATAGCCCCAATGTTTTTTGCATTTTTAGGAAGTTTTTTTTCAGTTGAAGGAGTTTCATTGGCATTGCCTTTTGCTATGGGATATAAAGCTATTAATACTTTGGACTCTATGGTAGGATATAAAAATGAAAAATATATGGATTTTGGAATGATCTCTGCAAAGATAGATGATGTAGCAAATTTTATTCCTGCAAGAATAGCTGGAGGATTTATAATTCCTATTGGAGCTTTTATTTTAAGAATGGATTATAAAAGAGCTTGGAAAGTATTTTTTAGAGATAGATTGAATCACTCTAGCCCAAACTCTGGAAATTCAGAAGCAGCTTTTGCTGGTGCTTTGGGAGTTCAATTTGGAGGGAAGACAAGTTATTTTGGAAAAGTTTATGATAAGCCAACTATAGGAGATAAGTTAAAACATTTTGGAATTCCTGATGTAAAAAGAGGAATAAGATTGTTGTATGTTTCTTCTTGGATAGGATTAGCAACTTTTATGATTGTGTCTCAGTTAATTAAAGCTTTTATTTAAAAATTAAGTGAATAAAGATAAAAAAGAGGAAGATAGATGGACTTACATGGTGGAAATATATATAGATTGAAGAGAGAGGGAAAAGGAGAACTTCTTGATTATAGCTCGAATATAAACCCTTTAGGTGTTCCAGAAGAGTTTAAGAAAAAAGTGATAGAGAATTTTGAACTATTAGAAAAATATCCAGATCCTGATTATATAGAGTTAAGAGAAAATATAGGAAGATATAATGGTGTAGATCTGAAAAATATTGTGGTGGGAAATGGAGCTACAGAGATACTGTTTCTTTATATGAAGAGCTTAAAACCTAAAAAAACTTTTTTGATTGCACCTAGTTTTGCTGAGTATAGAAGAGCATTAGAAAGTATAGATTGTGAAATAATTTATCATATTTTAGATGAGAAAAGAGATTTTAAATTAGATATTGATAAGTTCGTAGAGTCTATACCTCAATGTGATTTAGTTATAATTTGTAATCCAAATAATCCAACAGGAAATTTTCTTAAACTTGAAGAGATAAAAAAGATAAATGATCAATTGAAAAAGAGGGGAATAAAACTCTTTATAGATGAGGCATTTATCGAGTTTATAAGAGAGTGGGAGAATTTTACAGCTGTTAATTTAAAAGATAGTAATATTTTTGTAATGAGAGCTCTCACTAAATTTTTTGCTGTTCCAGGAGTAAGACTTGGTTATGGAATAACTTATGATAGTGAGATATTGGAGAAAAGCCAAAAGTATAAGGAGCCTTGGAGTATAAATAGTTTTGCCGATTTGGCTGGAAAAACTATGCTTTGGGATAGAGAGTATATAGAAAAAAGTGAGAATTGGATAGAAGAGGAGAAAGAGTGGTTTTATAATGAAACTTTAAAAATTAAAGGGATAAAATCCTACAAAACCAATAGCAACTTTATTCTTATAAAGCTAATAGACAAGACTTCTGTTGAAGTGAGAGAGAAGATGATACAGAGGGGAATATTAGTAAGAGATGCATCAAACTTTATAGGTTTAGATAAACACTTTATTAGATTAGCTATAAAAGATAGAGAGAACAATAAAATAGTTTTGGAAGCTTTGAGTGAGGTGGTAAGATGAAAGGATTTATGATAGCTGGAGTTAGTAGTGGTATAGGGAAAACTACTGTTTCAATGGGACTTATGTCACTATTTGAAAATGTGTCTCCATTTAAAGTGGGACCTGATTATATAGATCCAGGATTTCATCAATTTGTGACAGGAAATAAAAGCTATAATTTAGATCTATTTATGATGGGAGAGAAAGGAGTAAAATACTCTTTTTATAAACATCATAAAAATATCTCAATAGTTGAGGGGGTAATGGGACTCTATGATGGAGTGGATCACTCTCTTGATAATAATAGTTCAGCACACATCTCAAGAGTCTTAGGGCTACCTGTTATATTAGTAGTAGATGGTGGTGGTAAGAGTACAAGTATTGCTGCTCAGGTTTTGGGATATAAGATGCTTGATAGTAGAGTAAATATAGCTGGTGTAATTTTAAATAAAGTAAGTGAAGCTATGTTTAAGCATTATAAAGAAGCTATTGAAAAATATACTGGAATAAATTGTATAGGTTACCTACCTAAAGATGAAACACTCTCTGTTTCTAGTAGACATTTAGGATTACTTCAAGCAGAAGAGATAGATGATCTAAAAGATAAGAGCCAAAAATTAAAAAAAGTTTTAGAGAAGACAATAGATGTAGAAAAACTTTTAGAGATAGCTGAAATTGGAGAACCTGAAGATGTTATCAATCCATTTGAAGAGATGAAGGATAGGTATTCTGGTCTTAAAATAGGAGTTGCTAGAGATAGAGCATTTAGTTTTTATTATAATGATAATTTAGAGTTATTAGAGCATTTAGGAGTTGAGTTGATTCCCTTTTCTCCGATAACTGATAAAGAGATACCAGATGTAGATATACTATATTTTGGTGGAGGTTATCCTGAAAATTATGCACAAGAACTATCTGAAAATAAGAGTATGATAGAGAGTATCAGAACTTTTTATAGAAGAGAGGGTAAAATCTATGGAGAGTGTGGTGGCTTTATGTATCTAACTTCTGGAATAAAGCTTTTAAATGAGAAATATATTCCAATGTGTGATATAATTAAGTGCAGTATAGAGATGAAAGATAGATTAGATATATCTCGTTTTGGATACATCAATGTGTATGAAGATGAAAAAGAGTTAGGAAAAGGGCATGAGTTTCATTACTCTAAGATATTTAAGATAGAACATGAAAGTAGAGAATATAGAGCAGTGAAACCTAATGGAAAAGAGTGGGCTTGTATTTTTAAAGAGAAAAAATGCAAAGCTGGGTACCCTCATATACATTTTTTTAATAGTTTAGATTATTTAAAAGAGATATTAGATTAAAAACAAAAGGAGAGATAGATGAGTACATATATAAAAGTTCCGCAAGATATTGAAAAAAGAAGTTTTGAAATAATAGGTGAAGAACTAGGGGAGAAAAGAGATAAATTTGATGAAAAAACACTTCCAATAGTAAAAAGAGTTATACATACAACAGCAGATTTTGAGTATGCAGATTTAATTGAATTTCAAAATGGAGCTGTAGAGAGTGCTATGGAAGCATTAAAAAATGGTTGTAAAATATACTGTGATACAAATATGATAGTTAATGGACTTAGCAAACTAATTCTTTCTAAATTTGGTTGTTCAGCTTACTGCCTTGTATCTGATGAAGAGGTTATAAAAGAAGCTAAAGAGAGAGGGGTAACTCGTTCAATAGTTGGAATGGAAAAAGCAGGTAAGGATGAAAAAACAAAAATATTCTTAATAGGAAACGCTCCAACAGCACTTTACCAGTTAAAGGAGATGATAGAAAAAGGAGAGATAGAAAAACCTGCTCTAGTAGTTGGAGTACCAGTTGGATTTGTAGGAGCAGCAGAATCAAAAGAGGATTTTAAAAAATTAGGACTTCCGTACATAACAATTAATGGTAGAAAAGGAGGAAGTACAGTAGCAGTATCAATTCTTCATGGTATTCTTTATCAAATGTATAAAAGAGAGGGATTTTAAATGGCTGAGGAGTTAAAATCTGGTTATACTACTGGAAGTTGTGCAGCAATTGGAGTAAAAGCAGGGTTAGAAGCTCTGTTAAATAATAATTATCTAGATGAAGTAAATTTTACAACATTAAATGGACAAAATATATTAGTTCCAATATATAGATTGAGAGTTAGAAAAAATTTTGTAAGTGTAGCTGTTACTAAGTATGCTGGTGATGATCCAGATGTAACAAATGGAATACAGATATGTACTAGAATAAAATTAGTAGATGAATTACCAGAGATAGAAAGAGGAATCTCATTTAAAAACTTTATTTTAGTAGGTGGACGTGGAGTAGGGACAGTTACAAAATTAGGATTACAGGCAAAGGTAGGAAAGTCTGCAATAAATCCTGGGCCACAAAAAATGATTGAAGAGGTAGCAGATGATTTTCTAGGTAAAATGGGAAAAAAAGCTGTGATTACCATATATGTTCCTGAAGGTAGAGAAAAAGCTAAAAAGACATTCAATCCAAAACTTGGGATTGTAGGTGGAATCTCCATATTGGGATCAACAGGAATAGTAAAACCTATGAGCGAAGAGGCTTTAAAAGATTCTATGTTTGTAGAATTAAAAGTTTTAAGAATGGCAAGAGATAGAGATTGGTGTATATTTACCTTTGGAAACTATAGTAAGAACTATTGTGAGAAATTGGGATTAGATCTAGAGCAAACAATAGTAATAAGTAACTATGCAGGATTTATGATTGATTCAGCTGTTAAATTGGGCTTTAAAAAGATATTATTTTTAGGACATATAGGAAAGGCAATAAAAATTGCTGGTGGAATATTTAATACACACAGTAGAGTTGCAGATGCAAGAGTAGAGATAATGGGAGCTAATGCTTTTCTATGTGGAGAAAGCTCAGAAAATATTCATAAGATACTAGAATCTAATACAGTTGAAGAAGCGTGTGATTATATTGAAAAAAGAGAGTTTTTTCCTTTTATAGCTGAAAAAGTAAAAAGAAGAGTAGAAGAGTATTCAAGAGGAGAGATACAGTGTGAAGTTCTCTTATTTTCTTTCAAAGGAGAAACTCTTGGATATACAGAGAAGTTCTATCAATTGGCAGGTGAGTTAGCTGGAAAAAATTAGAGTAGTTGGACTTGGTCCAGGAAATATAGATTATATAACTAAAAAAGGAATAGATACAATAAAAAGTAGTGAAATCGCAGTTGGAGGGGCAAGACAATTGATGGAGATCTCCTCTTTGCTCCCAGCTGACTGTTATAAATATACTTTGGAAAAGTTATCAGATTTAATAGTATATTTAAATCTGAATAGAGATAAAAAAATTACGATTATAGTTTCAGGGGATACAGGCTTCTATAGCTTACTTAGTTTTTTAAGAAGAAATTATAAAAATGAAGAGTTGGAAGTAATACCAGGAATATCTTCATATCAATATCTATTCTCTAGAATAGGAGAGGTATGGCAAGAGTATAAACTTCTAAGTGTACATGGAAGAGAAGCTGACTATATAGAGGAGTTTACTAAAGAAAAAGGAATTGTTCTACTTACCGATAATATAAATACTCCATATGCAATAGCAAAAAAGCTTTATGAGAATGGCTTTGCAGATGCAGAGATGGTAATAGGGGAGAGATTATCCTATTCAGATGAAAAGATAACTATATTAAAAATAGCTGAATATGAGAGTTTAAATAGAGAATTTTTAATGAATATTGTTATAATTAGAAAATAGAAGAGGAGGGAAAGATCTTGCACATATACGATAAGGAGTTTATACAAAGAGAGCTACCTATGACAAAACAAGAGGTAAGGGCTGTGACTATAGCTAAGCTTCAGTTAAAACCTGATTCAGTGTTGATAGATGTTGGAGCTGGAACTGGAACAATTGGTATAGAAGCAGCAACATATATGCCTTTAGGAAAGGTAATAGGTATAGAAAAAGAGGAAAAAGGTCTAGATACAATTAGAGAGAATGTAAAGAATTTTAATCTTGAGAATTATGAACTTATTCATGGAAGAGCTCCAGAAAATATACCAAATATCTCTTACGATAGAATGTTTGTTGGAGGATCAACTGGAAGTATGAGATCTATATTGGAGCATTTTAAAAAATATGCAACTGATGATGCTAGACTAGTTGTAAATACAATTACATTGGAAAGTTTGAACGATACAATGTCTCTATTGAAAGAGTATAACTTTAGCGATATAGAAGTTGTAAATATGATGGTTTCACGTGGTAAAAAAGTAGGACCATACACAATGATGTATGGAGAAAATCCTATTTATATAATAACAGTTAACAAATAAGGGAGGATATAAGTAATGACAAATAAGTTTTATGGAATAGGTGTAGGAGTAGGTGACCCAGAGCAACTTACCATAAAAGCTGTTAACGCTTTAAAAAAATTAGATGTAATAATCGTACCTGAGGCAAAAAAAGCAGAGGGGAGTACAGCTTACAACATAGCTAAAGAGTATTTAAAAAGTGATGTAGAGATAGTATTTATGGAATTTCCTATGTTAAAAAATCCATTGGATAGAGTAGAGGGAAGAAAAGCTAATACTAGAGTGGTTGAAAATCTATTAGAGCAAGGAAAAAACGTTGGTTTCTTAACTATTGGAGATAGCATGACATATAGTACGTATGTTTATCTTTTAGAAAATATGCAAGATAAGTATAAATCACAAGTTGAAACTATTCCTGGAATATCTTCATTTGCAGATATGGCTTCTAGATTTAATTTCCCAATAGTAATGGGAGATGAATCTTTAAAAATAGTTTCAATAAATGATAATACAGATATTGAGAAAGAGTTACAAGAGAGTGAAAATATAGTTTTTATGAAAGTTAGTAGAAATTTTGATAAATTGAAAGAGGCTCTTATAAAAACTAATAATATGAATAACATCATAATGGTATCAAATAGTGGAAAAGAGAGTGAAGAGGTTTTTTATGATATATCTAACCTCACTAAAGAGGATATACCATACTTTACAACTATGATATTTAAAAAAGGAGGATTTGAAGAATGGAAAAAGTTTTCTTTATAGGAGCTGGACCAGGAGATCCAGAATTAATAACAGTAAAAGGACAGAGAATAGTAAAAGAGGCTGATATTATTATATATGCAGGATCTTTAGTACCAAGAGAGGTAATAGATTGTCATAAAGAGGGAGCAGAGATATATAATTCGGCATCTATGACATTAGAAGAGGTAATGGATGTAACAATAAAAGGGATAAAAGCAGGGAAAAAAGTTGCTAGAGTTCATACAGGAGATCCAGCAATTTTTGGTGCTCATAGAGAACAGATGGATGTTTTAGACGAACATGGAATAGAGTATGAAGTAGTTCCAGGAGTAAGTTCATTTTTAGCTTCAGCTGCTGCAGTAAAAAAAGAGTTCACTCTTCCAGCAGTTTCACAAACAGTTATATGTACTAGATTAGAGGGAAGAACACCTGTTCCAGAGGGAGAATCATTAGAGAGTCTTGCTTCTCACCAAGCTTCTATGGCTATATTCTTATCAGTGCATATGATAGGTGATGTAGTAAAAAGACTTGCAACTTCTTATCCTATGACTACACCAATAGCTGTAGTACAAAGAGCAAGTTGGCCAGATCAAAAAATAGTACTAGGAACATTAGAAACAATAGAAAATCAGGTAAAAGAGGCTGGAATTTCTAAAACAGCTCAAATTTTAGTAGGAGATTTCTTAGGAAATGAGTATGAAAAATCAAAACTATATGATAAGACATTTACTCATGAATACAGAAAGGGAGTAGAATAAGAAATGAGATTAGCTATATGGAGTGTAACAAGAGGAGCAGGGAATTTAGCTAAGAAAATAGGAGTAAAGTTAGAGGCTGATATTTATACTTTGAAAAAATTTCAATTAGAAAATACTATACAGATAGAAAACTTTACAGATGAGCTCACTAAAAAATTTAATAATTATGATGGTCATATTTTTATTATGGCAACGGGAATAGTTATTAGAAAAATTAGTTGTTTAATAAAGAGTAAGGATATAGATCCAGCAGTATTGGTAATAGATGAAGGGGGAAATTTTGTAATATCTCTTCTTTCAGGTCATATTGGTGGAGCTAATGAACTTACTTATAAGGTTGCTAATACCTTTTCACTTCTTCCAATAATAACAACTAGTTCTGATGTTACAGGAAAGATAGCTATAGACACCCTATCTCAGAAATTAAACTGTGAAATGGAATCTTTAACTAAAGCTAAAGATTTAACATCTTTGATAGTTGATAATAAAAAAGTTGAAATTCTTTTACCAAACAATGTGAAAATAGGAGAAAATACTAACTCTTCAGGAGTTGTGATAGCTTCTAATAAAAAGAACATAGATATAATGAGAATATACCCTAAAAATTTAATAGTAGGTGTTGGTTGTAGACGTGGAACACCTAAAGAGGAGATATTTAAGGCTTTAGATCAGGTTATGAAAAAACACAATCTAGCTTATGAAAGTATAAAAAGAGTAGCAACAGTAGATATCAAGGCTGATGAATTAGGATTGCTCTCACTAGTAGAAGAACTTCAAAAAGAACTTGTGATAATTTCAAGAGAAGAGATAAAAGAGGTAGAACAAAGATTTAAAGGCTCTGAATTTGTAAAAAAACAGATAGGAGTAAGTTGTGTTTCAGAGCCTTGTGCTCTTTTAGCTTCAAATGGAAATGGAGATTTTTTAGAGCAAAAATATATTTATAATGGAATAACAATATCAATTTATGAGGAGAAATTTGGATATGAATAAAGGAAAAATATATGTAGTTGGAATTGGTCCAGGAAATATGGATGACATCAGTGTAAGAGCGTATAGAACTCTTAAAAGTGTAGATATAATAGCTGGATATATAACTTATGTTGATTTAGTAAAAGATGAATTTAAAGATAAAGAGTTTTATGTATCTGGAATGAAAAAAGAGATAGATAGATGTGAAAAAGTATTAGAGCTAGCTAAAGAGGGAAAAACAGTAGCTCTAATAAGTAGTGGAGATGCAGGAATATATGGAATGGCAGGAATTATGATTGAGGTTGCTCTTGGTAGTGGAATAGAAGTAGAGATAATTCCAGGAATTACATCATCAGTAGCTGGAGCTGCTCTAGTAGGAGCACCACTTATGCACGATCAAGCTATAATAAGTTTAAGTGATCTTTTAACAGATTGGGATGTTATCACTAAGAGAATAGATAGAGCTAGTGAAGGAGATTTTGTAATTTCACTATATAACCCAAAAAGTAAAGGAAGAACAGAGCAAATTGTAGAAGCTAGAGAGATAATGTTAAGACATAAAGCTCCAACAACTCCAGTAGCACTTTTAAGACATGTGGGAAGAGAGGATCAAAACTATACACTTACTACTTTAGAAGAGATGTTAGAGCATGAAATAGATATGTTTACTGTAGTTGTAGTTGGTAACTCTAAAACATATATAAAAGAGGGAAGAATGATAACACCTAGAGGATATCATCTATGATTTGGGTAGTAGGTGGCACCAAAGATTCAAGAGAGTTTCTTGAAAAGTTTTGTAAAGAAACCACTGATATTATTGTTACTACTGCTACTGAATATGGAGGAAAACTTTTAGAGAATCTACCTGTAAGAGTAGTATGCCAAAAATTAACTTATCCAATGATGCTAGATTTTATAGAGAAAGAGAGTATAGATAAGGTGATTGATCTTTCGCACCCTTATGCTGTTGAAGTTTCTGAAAATGTATTAAAAGCATCCAAAGATAAGAAAATAGAGTATTTTAGATTTGAAAGGGAGGAAATCTCTTTTCTCCCTAAACTCTATAAAGAGTTTGAAAAAATTGAGGATATCATCAAATATATAGCAGAAAAAAAGGGGAATATATTAGTTACTTTAGGTAGTAACAATATACCTTTTTTTTCTCAATTAAATAATTTAAATCAATGTTATTTTAGAATTTTACCTAAATGGGATATGGTAAAAAAATGTGAAGATCTTGGAATATTACCTAAAAATATAATTGCTATGCAAGGACCTTTTAGTAAGAGTATGAACAAGGCTATGATCGAACAATATGATATAAAATATATTATAACTAAACAAGCTGGAGACACCGGAGGGGAAAGAGAAAAGATAGAAGCTGCTGAAGAATCAGGAATAGAAGTAATTTTTCTTACTCGACCTAAGATAGATTATCCTAATTGCTACAACAGCATAGATGAATTATTATTAAATGTAGAAAAGAGGGAGTAAAATGAAAAAAATACTATTGTCGCTTATATTAAGTTCTTTTATTATAGGGTGTGGATCAGAGAAAAACTCAGAAAAAAATATGTTGAAAATAACAATACCAAAGGATATAGGAGAATTGAATCCTCATTTAATGGCAAGTCCACATTATGCTCAAGGATGGGTATATGAAGGATTAGTAACATTGAAGGATGGAGAGATAGCTCCTGTATTGAGTGAAAAATGGGAAATTTCAGAAGATGGAAAAGAGTATACATTTAAACTTAGAGAAAATGTAAAATTTAGTGATGGATCTAATTTTAATAGCAGTATTGTAAAGAAAAATTTTGAAGAAGTACTTATGAATAAAAAAGCTTTTTCATTTTTACAATCTTTAAAAGAGATAGAAAAAATAGAGATAATAGATGATTATACAATTAAATTTGTTTTAAAAAATCCATGTAACTCATTTTTAAAAGATCTTACATTTTCAAGACCACTTGTATTTTTAGGAGAAAAGGGATTTGTAGATGGACAACTAAGTGCCAAAGAGATTTCAGCTCCTATAGGAACAGGGATGTGGAGTTTAGATAAGTATGAGGCGAATCAATTTGCAATCTTCAAAAGAAATGAAAACTATTGGGGAGATAAACCGAAATTTGAGTATTTTAAAACATATGTTGTATCAGATATGGGAACAAGTGTAGCAATGTTAAGAGCTGGAGATATAGATATGATTTATGATAACTTTGACTCTTTAAATGTGGAAAATATTGAACAATTAAAAAAAGAGGGATTCAATGTTAAAATTTCAGAACCAAAACAGGTAACTAGCTTAAGTTTAAATACTGCTGGGAAAATTTTGGGAGATAAAAGAGTTAGACAAGCCTTAAATTATGCTACTGATAATCAAACAATCTCTAAGGAGATTTTTAAAGGAATTAGAAAACCAGCAGATTGCTATTTTACAGATGATGTGGAGTATGTTAAAAATACTGTGAAAAATTCATATGTATTTAATTTAGATAAAGCAAATGAATTATTGGAAGAGTCTGGTTGGAAATATGATAATAGTGGAGAGTATCGTCAAAAAAATGGTGAAATATTAGAAATAAAATTAAGTTTAGACAATAGTATAAAAAACGGGAAAATTTTAGCAGAGATATTACAGCAACAGTATAAAAAAGTGGGAGTTAAACTTAATATATCACAAGAAGAATCAAAATTATTTCGTCAAAATTGGACTAAAGGTGATTTTGATATAATAATGTTTAATTCTTGGGGTGGATCTTATGAACCTTTTGCAACATTGGCAGCTATGATAAGTGATGGAGATAAATTTAATATTGTTCAAAAGGGGATAGAGAATCGTGAGGAATTACATCAAGTCATGAGAGATTCTTTGATGGAGACTAATAAAGATAAACTTCAAAGTAATTTTGATTATATAGTTGAAAGTTTTTATGAACAAGCTATATATGTACCTCTTGTAACTACTGTTGTAGTGGCAGTATCAAGAGAAGACATAGAAGGAGTAGAGTTTTCTTCAATAAAAGAAATTATACCTTTACAGAATGTTAGAAGGAAATAGCAATGTTTAAGAAAATAATAAATATATTGATCTTATTTTTTATAACATCTTGTATCGCTTTTATGGTGACAAGAATTATTCCAGGAGATCCTAGAATAGCTTATCTAAATACCTTTAATCTTCCATTAACCGAAGATAATTTGAAATATATTGAAAGGGAGATGGGATTAAATATTCCAATATGGAAACAATACTATATTTGGTTAAAAAATATTCTTAATTTAAACTTAGGGAAATCATATATAAGTGGTTTAGATGTATATAATTATATGAAAGTTTCATTTATTTATTCGTTAAAATTAATGATTTTTTCAATTGGAATAATAATTTTTATAAGTTTTCCATTGGGTATTTTTTCAGCTGTAAAACAAAATACAGTTTTTGATAAGATTATAAAGTGGTTAAGTTTAATAGGAATGTCTTTTCCTAAATTTTGGTTAGGATATATATTTATTAGTTTATTGGGAGTAAAATTTAAATTACTCCCAATTTCAGGTGCTTATGCAAAAAATAGTATAATACTACCTGGAATAACTTTGTCTTTATCATATATAGGATATTATACACAACTGATTAAAGAAAATATTTTGATAGTTTTAAAGAAAGACTTTATAAAATATGCAAAATTAAGAGGAGTAAATAAAAAAAGGATATTGATAAACTATGCTTTATTAAATTCATTAACTCCTATAATAACTTCATTTGGAAAAACGATTGGAAGCTTATTAGGTGGAACTGTAATAATTGAGAATATATTTGCATGGCCAGGACTAGGAAAGATGATAGTAGAAGCTATTGATGGAAGAGATTATCCTATAATACAAGGATATATTTTTTTAGTCTCTACTCTCTTTATCATCTCAACAGAGATAAGTAGTTTAATTTGTTATTGGATTAATCCAAGGATGAAGGAGAAAGAGGAATGAGATATATAGTTAGTTTGTTTATGTTTATATCTATATTTGGTAAATTTTTATCTCCTAATGATCCAATAGCAATTAATTTACAAAAAAAATTATTATCACCTTCGTTTAAATATTTTTTAGGAACTGATTATTTAGGGAGATGTATTTTTTCAAGAATAATATTGGGAATACAGGTAACATTTTTAACAGCCTTGATTGTAACTATATTATCAGCATTATTAGGAATGTGTTTAGGAGTTATTGCTGGAAATTGTAATAGGAGAATAGAGAATATCATAATTAGAATTACAGATATCTTTGATTCATTTCCAAGTATAATAATTGTTCTTTTGATTGTAAATATAATGGGGAGTAGTGCTTTTAGTTTGGGTCTATCTCTCCTTTTAGTTTCTTGGACAAATTATTCTAGAATTTCAAGAAACTTGACGAAAGAACTTATGAGCTCAGAATTTATTATAATGAGTACTCTTTTAAATAAGCCTAAATGGAGAATTTTAAAAGAGGATTTGATTCCTAATATAACTCCACAAATTATGATAGTAGCTTTTAATAGTTTTGCAGGTGTTATTCTTAGCTTAGCTGGTTATTCTTTTTTAGGGTTTGGAGTAAGAGCTCCATATTCAGAACTTGGAATGATGATAAATGAAGGGAAAGATTATATATATAGTAGACCTGAACTGATGATAGGCCCAGGTGTGGTAATATTTATAATGGTAATATCTGTGAATTTATTAGGAAATGAGATAAAAAACCAATATGAAATAATTAAGGATTAGATATGGAAATATTAAAAATAGAAAATTTATCTGTGTGTATAAAAGAGAAAAAAATACTTAACTCAATAAATTTAATATTGGAAGAGGGACGGGTTTTAGGAATTGTTGGAAAAAGTGGAAGTGGAAAAACGACATTGATTTCTAGTATACTAAATATTCTTGATAAGAAGTGGAGTATAGAGGGAAAATTAGAATTAAATATTGATAAAGTAGCTTTAATCCCACAAGATTTTAATTCTGCTTTCAATCCTTTAATGAAGATAAAAAGCCATTTATATGAATTAATGGAAAATATTTCATATAGTGAAAAAAAGAGTAAAGCTATAAAAATTTTAAAAAGAGTAAAGATAAATAATCCTGAAACAGTTTTAAATTTATATCCTTATGAGCTGAGTGGAGGAATGTTGCAGAGAATAAATATTGCTTTTGCTCTACTTATGGAAAGTAAACTCATAATAGCTGATGAATTTACTAGCAGTTTAGATACAATTACACAAAATGAGATTTTAAAACTTCTTTATGATATACAGAAAAAAGAGAAAAAAACAATGATAGTAATATCTCATGACTTAAAAGTTATTTCAGATTTATCTGATGATATCTGTGTAATGAAAAATGGAGAAATAGTAGAATATGGGAGAAAAGATGAGGTTCTCTTTTCTCCTAAAAATGAATATACAAAAAAATTACTACATAATAAATTTTTAAAAAATGATTTAAATTTAGAGAAATTAGATAAAAAGATACTTTTATCAGTAGAAAATCTTTATAAAAGTTATGGAGATAAAGAGGTACTCAAAGATATAAATTTTAAAATCTTAGAGGATAGTAGTATTGGAATAATAGGTGAGAGTGGAAATGGTAAAACTACGTTGGCTAAGGTGCTTGTAGGACTAGAAAAACAAGATAGAGGAGAGATATATCTATATAATAAGCTTTTGAATAAAGAGTTTTTTAAAAATAATAGAAATATGATACAAATAATATTCCAAAATAGTGTAGGAGCATTGAATCCGTATAGAAAAATTAAAAATATTTTGGGAGATGTTACAAAAGATATTGATAAAATTAGTAAAATTTTATTAGAAGTTGGCCTAGAAAAAGAGAGCTTAGAAAAATATCCAAAGCAATTTAGTGGTGGACAGGTACAGAGAATATGTATAGCGAGAGCGTTGCTGTCAGAACCTAAATTGTTAATTTTAGATGAGCCTACAAGTAGCCTAGATAAATCTACTCAAATCCAAATTCTAAATCTCTTAAAAAAGATAAAGGTTGAAAAAAATATATCCTATTTAATAATTTCACATAATTTAGAAGTTATCGAATCTCTCTGTGATTCAATTTTAGTGATATATAGAGGAGAGATAATAGAAAGAATTAAAAATTCTGATGAAATTACTATAACAAATGAATACACTCAAAAATTATTTTCATTAGCTAAATAATGTGTCAATTTTGTGAAAAAAATCTTTGACATAACTCCTAATTTATCTTATAATAACTGTTAGAAGTTTTTAAAATAATATAATATTAGGAGGAAATGATAATGAAAAAAAATACTAATACACTTGCTATTAAGATGAGTATAGCTTTGGTGTTAGGTATACTTGCTGGATTTTTATGTATTTTTTTAAGAGAGAGATTGGGAGTAAATAGTCCAACTTGGAAATTTATAAACTTTTTACTATTCCAAGACATTAGTGCTAAGGGTGGAGAAAAAGCTTTAGGACTTTTCTATATAGTGGGACAACTTTTCATAAATTCGTTACAACTTGTAATTATACCAATGGTATATACTTCAATAACACTTGCAATATGTCATATAAGTGACACTAGAAAATTGGGACGTATTTCATATAAAACATTGGGATTCTTCTTAGTTTCATCTATATTTGCTTTAATCTTAGCTGGATTTGTAGGAATGGCTTTAAATCTATCAGGGGCATTTAATATTCACATAGAGTCAGGAGTAAATGTTGTAGCTGGTAAAACTGGAAGTAATCCATTGCTTATGTTAATTCAAATGGTTCCAAACAATATATTTGCTGCCTTTTCTCAAAATGGTGGAGTTCTAGCAACTGTTTTCTTGGCAGTTTCTACTGGATTATGTATAAACTCTCTAGGAGAAAATTCTAAATATGTAAAAGGGTTTTTACAAGAGATAAATGATATTGTAATTAAATTTTTAACATTTGTTATCAATGTTTTTGGACCAATAGCAATATTTGTACTATTGACAAGAACATTTGCTGCATATGGAGTAGAGCATTTAAAACCTGCTTTAATATATGTTGTATCTACAACTATTACACTATTTTTATTCCTTATATTTGGATATTCAATATTAATAGCAGTTTCTACTAAATTAAATCCATTACCTTTTGTAAAAAAAGCAGCAAAAGTAGCTTTATTTGGATTCTCAACATCTTCAAGTGCTGCTACATTACCATTAAATAAGAAAACAACAGTAGAGGAATTAGGAGTAAATAGCGATATAGCCTCTTTCGTTCTTCCTTTAGGAATGACAACAAATATGAATGGAACAGCTATAATGCAAGTTATTGCAGCTGTTTTCGTAGCAACTACAGCTGGATATGATCTAGGGCTATCAAATATATTTATTATTGGAATTTTAGCTCTTATAGCTTCAGTTGGAACACCTGCTGCACCAGGGGCAGGAGCAATAGTGTTATTTACAATCTTATCAGGACTTGGATATGTAAATGATACTGCTATATTGACATACTCATTGATACTTGCTATTAATAGACCAATTGAGATGTTAGTAACTTCTCTAAATGTAATTGGAGATAGTGCTGCAAGTATATATGTAGCTAAGAGTGAGCATATGTTAGATGAAGATGTATATAATAAATAGTTAAGTATTTAATACACTTGAAACTTAGTTTGAAAGTTTTGAGTGTATTTTTTTATGAAAATATTATGAATTTATAATAAATATTTTGAATTTTTTTTTAAGATATGATAGAATGAATAAATAAATTAAAAATATTTAGGAAAGAGGGATGTTTATGAAAATATCAAATAGAGCTTTAGAGATGAATTTTTCTCCAATAAGAAAATTAATTCCTCTTGCTGATGAAGCAGAGAAAAGGGGAATCAAAGTATATAGACTAAATATAGGACAACCTAATATAGTTACTCCAGATTCTTTTTTTGAAGGATTAAATAATTATAAAGAGAAAATAGTTACATACTCAGATTCAAAGGGGATATTAAAATTAAGGGAGAGTTTTGTAAAAAGTTATAAACTTAGTGGAATAGACATTGATGAAGAGGATATATTGATAACTCAGGGTGGAAGTGAAGCTATATTATTTGTTTTAATGGCTATTTGTAATGAGGGAGATGAGGTATTAATACCTGAACCTTTTTACTCTAACTATTCGAGTTTCTCTACATTTGCAGGAGCAAAGGTTAGAGCTATACCCACAACAATAGAGAATAGTTTTCATTTACCAACTCAAGAGGAAATTGAAAAATTAATAACACCAAAAACAAGAGCAATTATGTTTTCTAATCCTGTCAATCCAACAGGAACTGTATATACAAAAGAAGAGATTCTAATGATAGGAGAGATAGCTAAAAAACATAATTTATATATAATAGCTGATGAAGTTTATAGGCAGTTTGTCTATGATAATATAGATTATACTTCAATTATGAAGATGGATGATCTAAAGGATAGAGTTATACTAGTTGATAGTATTTCAAAACATTATAGTGCTTGTGGTGCGAGAATTGGACTTATTGCTAGTAAAAACCATGAGCTTATGAACTATATTTTGAAGTTTTGTCAAGCTAGACTTTGTGTTTCAACTATAGAACAACATGCTGCTGCAAATCTTATCAATACAATGGATAGCTACTTGGAAGATGTTAAATTAAAATACAAGAGTAGGAGAGATCTTCTATTTGGATATTTACAAAAAATTCCAGGTGTAGTGTGTTCAAAACCTGAGGGAGCTTTCTATATCTTTGCTAAACTTCCTATTGATAATGCAGAGAAGTTTGCTAAATGGTTATTGACTGATTATTCCTATGATGGTAAAACTATTCTCATAGCACCAGGGCCAGGATTCTATCAAACAGAGGGAAGAGGAGAACAAGAGGTAAGATTCTCATTCTGTACTAATATTGATGATATAGAGAATGCAATGATAGTCCTAAGAAGAGCTTTGGAAGAATATAACAAAAAAAATATTGACAATTAAAAAAAATTAGAGTATAATCAAGAAAATTAAAACAAAAGGAGGAAGAGTAAATGTTAAGGAATTTAAGGATAAGGAAAAATAAACAACAAAATAATATAGTTACCTTGTCTTTGAAATTGACTGAATTACATTTATCTTCTTGAAAAGATTAGAGATATTGAGATATATCTTTATGAGCATAGAGTTGATGACTTTTAAATATTTATTAAGTATTTGAAGTTAAGTTTTATTTTAGTATGTAATACAGACATTTTCGTGTCTGTATTTTTTTTATAAAAAAATAAATTTATATAATATATTTAAGGAGGAACAATGGAATACTTAACACTGTTAAAAGAGATTTTTATTGGAGGGGAGAGATATAAGTATATCTTGGATGGACTAGCATTCTCAGTTGGAACAACAGCTTTGGCAGCTATTATTGGAATAGCTTTAGGAATATTTATAGCCTTGTTACAACTTTCACATTTTTATCCATTTAAGCATACTAAGAACTGGAAAAAATTTAATCCTTTATCTAAAATAGCATTTGCTTATGTAGATTTAATAAGAGGAACACCAGCAGTAGTACAGTTGATGATACTTGCAAATCTAATATTTGTTGGAAGTTTAAGAGATACACCAATACTTGTAATTGCAGCAATATCATTTGGAATTAACTCAGGAGCTTATGTTGCAGAGATAATTAGAGCAGGAATAGAGGGACTAGATAAAGGACAGATGGAGGCAGCAAGAGCCTTAGGAATGAACTATGGACAAGCAATGAAAGAGATTGTAGTACCTCAAGCTATCAAAAAGATACTACCAGCTCTTGTAAGTGAGTTTATAACACTTTTAAAAGAGACTTCTATAGTAGGTTTTATAGGTGGAGTTGACCTACTTCGTTCAGCTAATATAATTACAAGTCAAACTTATAGAGGAGTTGAACCATTATTAGCAGTTGGATTAATATATTTAGTAATGACAGCTATGTTTACAAGATTTATGAGAAAAGTAGAAAAGGGGTTGAAAGTAAGTGATTAAGATAGAAAAACTTTTTAAAAGTTATGAAGAATTAAATGTACTAAAAGGGATAGATGCACAGGTAAATAAAGGGGATATTATAGCTATAATAGGACCTTCAGGAAGTGGAAAATCAACATTCTTGAGATGCATAAATAAGTTAGAAGAACCAACTAAGGGACATATCTATATCAAAGATCAAGATATTATGTCAGATGAAGTTGATATAAATGTAATTCGTCAAAATGTAGGTATGGTGTTTCAGCATTTTAACTTATTTCCACATAAAACAGTTATGGAAAATTTAACTCTAGCACCAATGAAGTTAAAAAATATATCACAAGAGGTAGCTGAAAAGAAAGCCATTGTACTACTTGAAAAAGTTGGGCTTAAAGATAAAGCTAATGTCTATCCAAACCAATTATCTGGAGGGCAAAAGCAAAGAATAGCAATAGCTAGAGCTTTAGCAATGGAGCCAGAGATTATGTTGTTTGATGAACCTACTTCTGCTCTTGATCCTGAGATGATAAAAGAGGTATTGGATGTAATGAGAGATCTAGCTAAAGAAGGAATGACTATGTTAATAGTAACACATGAAATGGGATTTGCTAAAAATGTAGCTAACAGAGTTTTCTTTATGGATGGGGGAATAATTTTAGAAGATACTACTCCTAATGAACTATTCTCTAATCCAAAACATAATAGAACAAAAGAGTTTTTAAATAAAGTTTTAAACAAATAGTAAGGAGAGTGTTTATTATGAAAAAAATGTTAAAAAATGTTTTAGTGGGATTGATGGTTTTATCTTTATCTAGTTTAGCTATGGCTAAAGAGAAGATATATGTGGGAACAAATGCGGAGTTTCCTCCTTTTGAGTATTTAGAAAAAGGGGAGATAGTAGGGTTTGATATAGAGATGATGAATGAGATTGGAAAGGTATTAGATGCTGATATAAAAATACAGGATATGGCTTTTGATGGATTATTACCAGCTCTACAGATGAAAAAAGTTGATGTGGTAATAGCTGGAATGACAGCAACTGAAGAGAGACAAAAAATGGTATCTTTTACACAACCTTATTATACTGCTAGTCAAGTTATTATAGTAAAAGAGGGAAATAACAGTATAAAATCATTTGATGATCTAAAAGGAAAAAGAGTTGGAGTTATGTTAGGATTTACAGGAGATGTAATAGTAAGTGATATGGAAGGAGTTAAGATTGAGAGATATAACGCAGCATATGCTGGTATAATGGCTTTAAAAGCTGATAAGATAGATGCTGTAGTTTTAGACTCTGAACCTGCTGAAAACTATGTAAAACAAAACTCAGGACTTCAAATAGCAGAGGCTGAAAGTGCTCAAGAGAAATATGCTATTGCTGTTAGAAAAAATGATAAAGAGTTATTAGAAAAGTTAGAAAAGGGATTAAATGAGATAAAAGCTAATGGAACTTATGACAAGTTATTAAAAAAATATTTTAACTAATAATAAATATTAAAGGAAAGAGAGAAGATGTTAGGAATTGACATTTTCTCTCTTTTATTTGACTAGAAAGTATTTAGAGTGCTATTATATCTATGAGTACTAGAATGTTTGGTGTATAATAGAATTCCAAGAAGTTGCAGCATAAAATTTCAATAAAAAATCCATTGTAAATTTACCCTA
>NZ_JBEFNA010000016.1:39961-50979 GCF_040199715.1 Fusobacterium sp. SYSU M8D902 | reverse complement strand
ATTTCTATTTTTTTGCTAAAAAGAAAAGAGTGTTGCAAATTAATGACTAAAAATCATTAATTTGCAACAGCCCCTTTATATATGAATATCTATACTTTTTTATTTAGCTTTTCTTTTTCCTTTTGCTGCTTTTTTCTCAACTACTGGATTCATTTTTTCTAGTAAGTTCTTACCAGGTTTAAATTTTGCAACTTTTCTTGCAGCAACCTTCATAGGTTTTTTAGTCTGTGGATTTATACAAGTTCTTTCTGCTCTCTCTGATGCTTCAAACTTTCCAAATCCTATAAAAGAAATGCTCTCTCCTTTAACTAATACTTCTTCAAGTGTTTCCAAAAATACCTTTGTTAATTTCTCTGCTTCTAACTTTGTTTTTAACTCTGCTTTAGTTCCAAATAATTCTACAAACTCTTTCTTTGTCATTTGAAATCACTCCCAATTATTTATTTAGTTGCCCTTACTATTAAAATAGCACGTTTTTCCAATAAAAACAATAGTTTTTCTTAATTTTTTTTAACTTTTTCTTTTATAAAAACCTGTACCCAATAGTTCTTTCCATTTTTGTCTTTAGCTCTTCCAATTCCTATTTGAGTATACTCTGGATTTAAAATGTTTTTTCTGTGACCCTTAGATTTTAGCCATCTCTCTACTACAAACTCTGGAGTACTATGCCAACGAGCAATATTCTCACCGGCAGCACTGTATTTTATCCCTTTTTTCTTCATCAAATTAAACGTTGTTCCAAACTTTAGGCTATTATGTGATAACTCCTGATTTTTTGCCATATCCTTGGCTTTTTCCATAGCTATTTTATTTAATTTGCTATCCATTTTCAAAGGCTTTAGATGTTTTTCTATCCTAGCCTTATTTGTCTTTTTTAAAATTATATCTTGGTAATCTTCACCTTTAATTGGTACTATATACACAAGTAATACCAAAATAATAGAAATTAATCTTTTCACTATTTTTACCTCCTTAATCTATATATATTTTAACATTTTTTTTATTTTTTTCTACTCTTTCTTTGTTTGACTTTTAATTTTCCTCATTATATAATTTAGCTACAGAATACGATTTATTTAAGGAGAGTTTATGTTTAGTGTTGATTTTGGTTTTCCTGTATTAGGGGCAAATGTTCTTGACACAGGTATTAACTTTGGGATTTATTGTAAAAATAAGAAAAATATAGTATTAAATATCTTTGATTCAGCTGATGATACCACACCAGCTATTGTTTTAAAATTAGATGAAAAATTAAATAAAACAGGAGATATTTGGCATATTTTTTTAAGAGAAGGAAAAGAGGGTGTTATTTACTCTTGGAATATAGATGATGCTTTGGACCTACTAGATCCATATGCCCTATCTTATACTAAAAATAAAAAGAGAGCTATTGCTGTAAAGAAGGATCTTTTTAAGGTTAGACATCTCAATACCCATCTAAATGATACTATAATCTATGAAGTTCATATCAAATTATTTACACAAAACAATAACTCTTTGGTTGAATTTCCTGGCCAATATAAGGGATTTGTAGAGAAAATTCCATATCTGAAAGAATTGGGTATCACTGCTGTCGAGTTTTTACCTGTATTCGAATGGGATGAATACACAGGAAGATATAATGCTAATAACGAACTTTTAGAAAATGTTTGGGGATACAATCCTATTGGTTTCTTTGCTCCTACTAAAAAATTTGCTTCAGAAGATTCTAACTCAAATTTTAATGAGGTTATTGAGATTAAAGAGCTTGTTAATGAACTTCATAAAAATGGAATTGAAGTTATTCTAGATGTAGTCTATAACCATACTGCTGAAAGTGGTAACGATGGCTGGGTCTATAACTTCAAAGCTATGAATAACTCTGGATTTTATATGTTAGAAAAGGATGGAATTGAGTATAAAAACTTTTCTGGTTGTGGAAATACATTTAACTGTAATAATATAATGAGCAAGGATATTATTCTTAACTCCCTAAAATATTGGTATCTTGATATTGGAGTTGATGGATTTAGATTTGACTTAGCTCCTATTCTTGGAAGAGATGAAAATGGACAATGGGGAGGACACTCTGTATTAAATGAAATAATACAAGATCCTATCCTTTCTCACTGTAAATTGATCTCTGAAAGTTGGGATTTAGGTGGTTACTATGTTGGGGATATGCCAACTGGTTGGAGCGAATGGAATGGGAAATATAGAGATGTTATTCGTAGATTTATAAAAGGAGATTTTGGACAAATTCCTGAACTTTTAAAGAGAATTTTTGGTAGCCCTGATATTTTCAAAAGAGATAACCGTTCCCCATATAGTAGTATCAACTTTATAAGCTGTCACGATGGATTTACCCTGTATGATTTAGTTAGTTATAATACTAAACATAATTTTGATAATGGTGAAAATAACCAAGATGGAGAAAATTTTAATAATTCATATAACTGGGGAGAAGAGGGAGAAACGGATAATTTAGATATTATAGCTCTTCGGAAAAAATTGATAAAAAACTTTTTTCTAATTCTAATGATCTCTCAAGGAGTTCCTATGTTTTTGATGGGTGATGAGTGTGGAAGAACACAAAAAGGAAATAATAACGCCTATTGTCAAGATAATACTCTAACTTGGTTTGATTGGGATAGAAAAAAAGAGTTTGAAGATCTTTATGAATTTGTAAAACAGATGATAAAAATCAGAAAAACATACTCTATTTTTAGAAAAAATTCATACTGGGAGTGTGAAGAAGATGGTAGAAATGATATTACTCTTCATGGTGTCAAGTTAAATTCTCCAGATTTCTCATATCACTCTTTAAGTACTGCCTTTGAGTTGATGGATTATGAGGCTAATACTAGATTTTACATCGCTCTTAATTCATACTATGACGATTTAGAGTTTGAACTTCCACCCCTTGAAGAGGATAAAAAATGGTATAAATTAATAGATACTTCTGAAAATAATAGCTTTAATTTTTCTGAAACTCCAATTGATAAGCTATCTTACTCTGTAAAAGCAAGAAGCTCTATTATTTTAATCTCTAAATAGCTAAAAAAGAAGTTGAATCAATTAGTCTACTAATTAATCAACTTCTTTTTATATTTTTCCAACTCTATAAAAACTTTTGTTGCCTTTTTATTTTCTCTTCAATTTCCTCTTGAGTTTTTCCTAATAATTCTAAGACTAAATATTTCAATGGTAATTTTTTTAATATCTCTCTTACTCCACTATTTTCAAAAGGATCATGGTAATCTATTTTACTTATATGATAATAGATATTTTGTAATACTTCATCTACTCTTAATTCTTTATTCAAATTATTTTCTATACTATTTTTTACATAATCTCCTGATAATGAGTAATTCAAATGAACTCCATATATCAATTCTTTATACTCTTTTAATCTATTGATATTTTCTAATATATACTCCACTGCTTCATTAGAATTTTTTAATTCCAAATTTGTATTTAGCATATGACCTGTATCCAACATAAAACCAATATTTTTATATCTTATATTTTTCACCAAATAATCTACTTCTTCATAATTGTTTAGTTTTAGGCCTGGCCACCATAAGTTCTCCAAAAGTAAAGTAAATGAATATTTTTCCTCATTAAAAATCTCGTTTATAAACTCTACTGTCTTCTCTAAAATCTGCCTGTCAGAAAATCTAAAATTATAAGTCATACTTTCAAATATATCTATATTACAAGCATGGAGTACTACATATTCAACTTCCAATTCTTTAGCTATTTCAAGTTCTTTCCTATAATAATCTAACATCTCTTCCTTCGTGATTCCACCACACAACCCTCTGATTGTATTTTCATCTATGAGTCTAGAAAAAATCTCTTTCTGATTGCATAAATAAAGATCTAACCAAGTTGGAAAAAATCTCAAATGATAGCCCTTAATTTTATCTTTTAATGGTTTATTATCTACATCACTATATTTTATGAGCTCAAAATAATCTATTCCATATTTTCTATATTTATCATAATTTTTCTCTAATTCATCATTTTTCAAAAAATCACAAATATTTAATAATTTATACATTTTTCCTCCATTAAAACAGACAAAAATCCAATTGATTATTAAATTTATTCATATATACTTTTGCTTCTACACCATAAATATTTCTTAAATTTTCTTCAGTAATTATATTTTCGGGTATTCCATCTCCTATTATTTTTCCATTATTTACAAGAATTAGTCTTGTACAATACTTAATAGCCAACCTTAAATTATGAATTATGGTTATTACACTTCTTTTTTCCTCTTTTAATTTATGAATTATTGAAAAAATTTCCTCTTCGTACTTCATATCTAAACTAGCTGTTGGTTCATCCAATAGTACTATTTTACTTTCTTGTGTAAGAGTTTTAGCAAATAATACTCTTTGCCTCTCTCCTCCAGATAATTCTTTTATCATTCTATCTTTAAATTTAAGTGTGTCTGTTTTTTTCATATACTCCTCAGCTTTTAATATATCCTCATCACTATACTCTTGAAATTTCTTTAAATATGGGTATCTTCCTAAAATCACCACATCTATGCACGGAAAATCAAAAGCTATATTAGTATTTTGATTCATAAAAGAAATATTTTTAGCTAATTCTTTTTTCTTATACTCTCTTATATTTTTACCATTATATAAAATTTCCCCCTCTATATTCTCAATTATTCCATTTATACTTTTTAAAATAGTTGTTTTCCCAACTCCATTTGGACCAATTATTCCAACTATCTCTCCACTTCTCACTTTGAAATTTATTCCATTTAAAATCTTTCTTTCTCCAATACTAAAAGATATATTTTTTACTTCTAATTGAAATTCACTCATATTCTTTCACCATTTTTTCTTATTTTTATAATTAAATAGATAAAGTAGGGAGCTCCAACTATTGCTGTAATTATACCAACTCCCACTTCTACAGGTGCAAATAATGTCCGAGATATTAAATCACATAATGTAATAAAAAAAGCGCCAGCTAAAAAAGAGGTTTTCAAAAGTTTTCTATTGTCAGAACCTATTAACTTTCTCAAAATATGTGGAATTATTAACCCAACAAATCCAATGTTTCCACTTATACAAACTGATATGGAGGTTATTAAAGAAACTATAATCAAAATTCTTTTTCTTAAACTTTTAATATCAATACCTAATGCCTTTGCTTCTTCATCTCCTAATAATAAAATATTTAATTCCTTTCCATAATGTGTCAATAGAAAAATTAAAATAGAAATAGGAACTATAGCTAAGTTGAAATGTTCCCATCTTCTTCCACTTAAACTTCCAATAGACCAAAATATATATTCTTTTAGCTGTGCTTCCACCATAGTTGTTAAAAGTAAGGATGAAATAGAACCAACAAAGCTACTTACGGCTATCCCTGAAAGTATTAAAAGTAAATTATCTGTTCTTCCTTTTAACGAAGCTAATCCATACACTAGCCCAGCTACAAATAATGCCATAACTATTGCCAATATTGGCATAACAAAGAGAGAATGTCCTGTTATTCCTAAAGATATTGCTATTATCGCCCCCAAACTAGCTCCACTTGATATTCCAACTATACTTGAATCTGCTATAGGATTTTTTAATAAACTTTGCATAGTACAACCACATATTGCCAAAGCTCCTCCTACAATTACACCTATCAATACTCTTGGCAACCTCACATAAAAAACTATTGAAGTAAAACTTTTTTTCTCCACCGGAAAATCAAAACCGCCTAGTTGATTAAATAATACTTTTATTATCTCTCCTATCGGAACTTTAACACTTCCATAAAAAAGTGAGAAAAAAATTGTTACTATTAATATTAATAAAAGTATCCAATTAAATTTCTTTTCGATTATCATCTTGCTCTCTTTCCAAACCATATATTTTCTCCCCTAAATATTCTATCCCATCTATCATATATTGAGAGGTAGGAGATAATTTTTTAAAAGGTATCCCATAGATTTTTTTATTCTTTACTGCTCGTATATTTTTAAAACTTTCATCATTTACTAAAAAGTTCATAAATTCCTCTGAATTAATATGCCCTTTCCAAATAGGAACTATTATAATATCTGGATCTATATCAATCAATGTTTCTTTAGATATTTTTACTTCTCCAATTATTCCAGCCTCAGAAACTGGATTTATCCCTCCTATTAATCGAAGAAATTCATCGAATGTTGTTTCTTTTCCACTAGTTGTCTCTAATGATGTATATAACATAATTTTGAGTATACCCTTATTTTCTAATTTTATTTTTTTTTGTAATTTCTTTAAACGAATATCCATATTTTTAGTTATAGCTATTCCTTTTTCTTTCTCTTCAACAAGATCTGCTAATTTTAAAATTACTTCTTTTTGTTCTTCAAAAGTTTTGGGTGTTTTATATATATAAGTATCTATTCCACTATCCTCTATTTGCTGAAGTTGTTCTTTTTTTATCCAATCAGCTCCAATAACTAAATCTGGTTCTAAATTCAATAAGGTTTCAATATTTCCTTCAATTTTGGTATAACTTTTAGCTATATTACAAACATTTGACATATCCTCATCTTCTGTTATCATACCACTCAAACCAACTATTCTACTCGATGAAACTAAATTTAAAATCATCTCATCACTACTTAAATTTATTGTTGCTATTCTATTATATTTTTTATCATTTGCAAAATTTAAAGTAGCAATGACTAAAAATAAAGTCATAATTTTTAATAAATTTTTCACTAGAATTTCCTTTCTAAATATATATAATATAGGGAGAGGCTTCCTCTCCCTATATTATAATTTTTTTAATTATTTTTTACAACATTTTTAAAAGTTATATCTAAATCCTACATAATAATTTCTTCCATCTGCTGGAGAATAGCTTATTCCATTCTCAGAAACTACATATGAATTGCTATATTTTTCATCAAATAAATTTTTGATTCCTCCATAAATTTGTAAACTACCATTAAAATTATAGTTTAAACCAGTATCTACAGTAGTATATTCATTATTTTCACCAAATTTATTTTTAAAATCATCACTTCCATATGTTGAACTTTGATAATACATATCTATATTTCCAAGTAGTTTATCTGTGAAGTTGTATGTAGCACCTAGATTTATTATCCACTCTGGCACTCCTGGAAATCTTTTCCCATCATATTTTCCACTAGTTATCTTTGCATCAATATAAGATATATTCTCTCTTAGGATTAATTTGTCAAAATAATGTTGAAGTGATAATTGCACTCCCTTTCTTTCAACTTTTCCATCAAAATTATGATTATTCTTTACTCCATTTTGGACTTCAGCATATAGTATTTCATCACTTGTTTTAGAAAAGAACACAGATGATGAAATATAAGTATTTTCTATTGTATCTTTAGCTCCTAACTCATAAGTTTCTGTTTCTTGAAGTTTAAGCTCTCCGTCCCACAATCCTAAATCTTGAATACTTGGACTTCTATAACCATTTACATAGCTCAAATATACACTTCCTGTATCTGAATATAGATAGTTTATTGCTAATTCATAACTATCTGCTGATTTTCTTTTTATTAAAGCTTCATTTAAATCCACATCATAGTTACTTATATTATAACCTTTATATTTTAATTTTTCTTTTCTATATCCTTGAGTAAATTGCCACTTTCCAAAAGTAGTTTTATTTAAAATATATCCAGCATAAGATTCTCTTTCTTTATCTGCATTATCCTTAAAAATTTTATTTTCTGATTTCCCTTCTTTATAATCTCCACCAAAAATAGTATAACTATTATCACTATAGCTGTATTTTATTTGAGGTTTAATAAAGTATTGATTAGTTATATAATGAGTCGACCAACTTGAATCTCCAATATACTCTAATTCTTCGTATCCTCCATAAATTAGCAAATCTAAATTATCACTTATTTTTTGAGTATGTTTCAGAGTATAATTATCCTCAGTTGAATCTGCTAATCCTTCCGTACTTCCTGACATAGTTGGATCTTTTTCAAACTGTTCTTTAGTTAAAGAACCAGTATAATAATCCTTACTTTCATTGTGTCTATAATCAGCTTCAATACTTCCATTATCTAAAAGATATTTACCTCTTAACCAAATAGATTCTTTTGTATCATCTTTATCATATTCTTTAGTTGCTATATCTCTATATCCTTCACTTTTATAATTAGTATAAGCTATATTTAGTAACAGCTTGTCATTTACTCTTGTTCCATAATTTATATTTCCTTTTGTTGTTCCCCAAGAACCAACTTCAATCCCTAAACTTCCATAATTTTCTCTATTTTGTAACCCTTTAGTAATTATATTAACAATCCCTCCAGTAGCCCCATCTCCATACATTACTGCTCCACCAGCTGGAATTACCTCAATCTTATCTACCATATCTATTGGAACTAAACTTGAGTAATACCCACTCCCTTGGATATTATTCATAGGAATACCATCAATTAACATAAGAGTATTTTGAGAACCTGTAGCTCCATAACCTCTTAAATCTATTGTTGCTTCTCCTCCATCATAAGCTGAAATTGATATTCCTGGAACACCTTTTAAAGCCTCTGTTATAGTATTAGCTCCTTTATTCTTAATTTCTTCACTTGTTATAATAATAACATTCTTTGGAATTTCTTGAGCATTTGTTTCAAAATTTTCTGTACTTATTACAGTCTCTTCTAATTTTGTTCCACCGATCTTTCCTTCAGCTAATACTGTTGTTCCTACTGCTAATATAGCAGCGACCATCAAATATTTTTTCATCCTTCCTCCCTAAATTACTTTATTTTTAGGTACAAATAAAAAACTTTCTAGCAAAATAGATTTATCTTACTAGAAAGTCATAATCACATATTTTGATCTATTGACAATTGGTAAGTCTTCTGACTCAGCTTCATCCTACTCCCACGCCTTCCCAGCTTCCCAGTGACATATTGTGATTTCGTCCACCATACAGCAGTTTCCTGTGTGGGATTCTCACCCATCTTCCTCTATCAATCTATTTTTTGCACCTAATTACAACTTATTGTATTATAATAATTCTATTGTGTCAACTTTATTTCAAAATATATATTTAATTTAATCTTTATATTTATTTTATATATTTCTTAATTTAAAATCTATATTCTATTCCTAAAACATATGTTCTCTCTTCTGTAGGTGAATATTTTAATTCTTTAGTAGTTTTTGAAGTACTCATTTGAACATAGTCACAATATATTTCATTAAATACATTATTTATTCCTCCATATAGTGTAACACCATTTTCTAAACTATATCTCATTGAAATATCAGTTACTATGTAGTCTTTTATTTTACTAAATTCATTTTTAAAATCATTAGCTGCAAAAGTTTTTCCTATATATTTACTTTCTAAATTCAAAGTTAACTGAGGAATTATTTCATATGTTACTCCAACTCCACCAATTATTTTGCTCACTCCAGGTATTAAGTGTCCTTCATATGGTCCAGCTACTATTTTATTATTCATATATGTAAAGCTTTCTCTAATAGTTAATTTTTCAAAATATTGTTCAGAAACTAACTCTAATCCAAAACGTCTTGTCTTACCATTCAAATTATAAAAACTTTTTCCTCCCATTGCACCATATTTTGGATCATACATAATTTCATTTTTACCTTGAATATAAAATACTGCTCCAGATATATACACATTTTCTATTAATGATTTTATTCCTAATTCAACTGTATCAATTGTTTGTGCTTTTTTTTCTTTTGTTTCTTCATCTTTTGTATTCCAACTTGAAAATTCAGTTAAATTTGGATTTCTTTTAACTCTGTTATAGCTTAAGTACCCTGATGTTGTATCATTAAATAAATAATTTCCTGTCAATTCGTAATCTATATTTTCAGGAGAATCTTTTATTTTATCTTGAGTTTCTATTCCCTTTTCATTATAATTTAAACTTTTACTATCAAATTTATTTTGTTCTACTCTTATTCCTTGAGAAAAAATAAAACTATCCCAAGCTAATTTATTTTGAACATAACCTCCAACAGCATAATAATCTATATCATTATTTTCAGATTTATATATTTTTTTACTTTTTCTTCTATTACTCCATACTTTCTCTTTCACTGTTGCTTCAGAGTACTCTCCACCAAGAATTATTGAATTCTGCTCACCATATAAATACTTAATTTGTCCATTCCAATACAAAGATTCTGTTTCTTTATCTCTTTTTTTATATGCTGGGACCTTATCTTTTGCTGGATATTTATATTCATATTCTCTATTTTTATATTCAAAAGAACTTGATATTTCTAAATTAGGTGTTAACTTTTTATTGTATAGTAATACATATTTATCTTGATACTCTTTTCCGTACCTTCCCACATCAGGGTTTTGTTTTCTATCTTTTTCATACTCTTCTTTACTTAATCCTTTTATTCTATCACTTGCAATCTTTCTACTATGTGAATATTTTCCCTCAATTTTACCGTTATTCAATTTATATTTAGATTTTACCTCTATAAAATCCAAATCATTCTTTTCACCTTCTCTATATCCATTTTTATCTTTAGTTAAATAGTTAATCTCACCTGAAATTTTTTCATTTAAATTCATTCCATAATTAACTCTATATTTTTTATAGTCATATTTTCCAAACTCTGTACCTATATTTCCCCAATATTTCTGATTTTTCATATTTTTAGTTATTATATTTATAATTCCTGCTGTAGCATTTCCACCGTACATTATTGCTCCACCAGCTGGTACAACTTCAATTTTTTCTACTTGTTCAATTGGAATAATATCTAAATCAAATTCTCTATTATCCGCTCCATTTTGCGGAATTCCATCTAATAAAACAACTAAATTTTTATCTGCTAATTTAGGTACCTGCCCTCTTAAAGATAAAGAACCATCTATTTGTAATAAACTTGGAATCATTTTTAATGCTTCATATATATTTTTATACCCTCTTTTTTCAATATCCTCACTATTTATAATAGTAATATTTTTTGCTACTTCCATAACAGATACTTCTTCATATCTTTCAGTAGATATTA
>NZ_JBEFNA010000016.1:0-39862 GCF_040199715.1 Fusobacterium sp. SYSU M8D902 | reverse complement strand
ACTGTCTCATCTAATTTTGTTCCCTCTAACTTTTCTTCTGCTAATAGTGTTGTTCCTACAGCTACTATTGCAGCAATCACTAAATATTTTTTCATTTCCATCTCCTAATTAATTTCAAAATTAAAAAATAATCACAGGTCGTTTATTACTAGGATGTCTAACCACTTCACATTCAACTTCAAATATTCTTTTTATATTCTCAGGTGTAAAAACTTCCTCTACTACTCCACTTTTAACTATTTCACCATTTTTCATAGCATAAACATAATCACAATATGTACTCGCTATATTCATATCATGAATTACAGCAAGAACTGTTTTTCCCATCCCTTTTATTACTTTCATTATTTCTAATTGATATTTAATATCTAAATGATTGGTTGGTTCATCTAAAATTAAAATTTCACTATCTTGTGCCAATGCTCTTGCTATAAATGCTCTTTGTATCTCTCCTCCTGATAAGGATAATATGCTTCTATCTTTTAAATTATATAATCCTACCTGTTTTAAAGCTTCCTCTACTATGCCATTATTTTCTTTAGAAAAAATTCTATTTTGATGAATATATCTTCCCATTTCAACAATTTCTTTTACTGTAAAATCAAAATTTAACCCTTGTTTTTGACTCAATACAGCTAATTTTTTTGCTAACTGCTTTGAATTCATTGTTAATATATCTATATTTTCTATTTTTATTGTCCCACTTTTATATTTTAAAACTTTATAAATATTTTTTAATAATGTACTTTTACCACAACCATTTGGTCCTATTATTCCTACAAATTTATTTTTTAATACCTTTAATGATATATCTTTTAATATTTGAGTTGTATCTATATCATAGTACAGATTTTCAACCTCTATCATAATATTACTTACCTCCAAATTTATAATTTTTATTTTTTAACATTTGTAGAAAAAAAGGAGCTCCCATTATAGAAGTTATCACTCCTATTGGAATTTCTTGTGATTTAAATAAAACTCTTGTAAAAATATCTGTTAACAGTAGAAAAATTCCGCCTAAAACCACAGCTATAGGAATTACTTTCTTATGGTTTCCACCTACTATTCCTCTCGTAATATGTGGTATAACTAATCCTATAAATCCTATTACTCCTGTATTTGAAACTACTATTCCTGTTAATAATGTAGAAATTATAACTATTATAACTCTTAATTTTTCAATATCTACTCCCATTGTTGAAGCTATTTCATCTCCTGTAGTCAAGATATTTAATTCTTTATAATAATAAAAACAAACTAGAACACTTAAAATTAAAGAGATTGTCATTAAAGGAATATAGCTCCAATTTGATCCTGCTAAACTTCCAGCTAACCAAAATAAAGCTCCTTGAATCTTCTGCCCCTGTGGTGCTAATGTTATCATTAAGGTTGTTATTCCCGAAAATAATGAGGATATCGCTACCCCTATTAAAACTAATTTTGTACTTGAAAATTCTCCATTTCTTCCAGCTAAATAAAATACAAGTATAGAGGTAAAAGTTCCCATTAAAAATGCTCCACCTGATATAAATAGAAGACTACCTCCTAAAAATAGTATTGCCCCTACTGCTCCTGTACTTGCTCCTGCTGAAATTCCTAAAATATATGGACTTGCTAGTGGATTTTTTGTTAAGCACTGCATTAAAATCCCTATCAAAGACAAACTTGCCCCTGCTAAAACTCCTGTTATCACTCTTGGAACCCTTAATTTCCACACTATTATCTCTATATTACTTTTCCAATCCTTTAAAAATATCTCTTTTTTCATCATATTATTGATAACTATCTTCCAAACTTGCTCAGATTTTAAAGATACACTTCCCAAAGTAATAGAAAAAGTCATTACTATAAATAGGAGAATTAATAGTACCAAAAATAATAATTTATAATTTTTTAAAATTCTCTCCATTTTCCACACTCTTTTTAAATTTCTATACTATGAAGCTCTTTAGCTAATTTTTTTATTGCCTTAACATTTCTCACACCTGAAGATATGTCAGCTAATTCAATTTTTATAAACCTATTATTTTTTACTGCATCTAAATCTTTTAATATAGATCTTTGTTTTATATACTCTACTTTCTTTTCATATGAAGTATCTCCATAGTCCACTATTAAAATAACCTCTGGATCCTCTACTAAAGCTTTTTCCCAACTTCCATTACCAAAACTAGAGTTTATATCTTTAAATATGTTTTCTCCACCAGCTAGTTCAATTATTGTATTTCCCATTCCTTGTCCTCCAACTACAAATGGTACTCCCTCCCCACTATCATATGGAAAAACCTTTATTTTTTCTTTTGGTAATTTATTTTTTATTTTTTCTAAATCCTCTTTCATTTCATTTACTACATTTTGAGCATTTTCTTGTAATTCAAAAATCTCTCCATACTTTAAAATATCCGAGAAAACATCCTCTATATTGTTACTATTTACAGATTTCATTATATACACTTGAACTCCATTCTCATTTAATTCTTCAAGCGGTCCTAAATTTGCTGGTGTTAATACAGAGGGCCACCCTGTTAAAAAATCTGGATTTTGTGAATAAAACTTCTCTTTAGTAGGTAGTTTATTTGATAAAACAGGAACTTTATCATATTTTTCTTTTAACTCTGGTAAAATTTCACTATCCAAATAAGCTGTCCCTATTAATTTTTCTTCTGCTCCTATACTTAAAAGTATCTCTGTTGTAAACTGTGCTGTTGATATAGCTCTTCTAGGAGGGTTAGCATATGCTAACCCTCCTAAAATAAATAACATTACTATTATATTTTGATATAATCTCTTCATACTCTTTTCTCTCTTTCTCATTAAAATTTATAAGTTATTTTTTAAAAACTATAAATAAATCCTGCTGTAATTGTTCTTCCAATAGCTGGATAATATTGTCTTCTGTATTTCCAAACACCATCATAATTATCATCCCAATATCCTGCATATTCATCATACTTTTTATCAAAAATATTTTCAATTCTTGCTGTCAACATTAAATTATCATTCACTTTATAATAAGAAGAGATGTCAAATGTTGTATATCCACCTGTATTTTTTCCTCTTTTATTTTCTAAATCATCAAGATCATACATATCACTATAATAAAGCATATCTATTGAAGTTGAAAATTTATCAGTAAAATCATACTTTAATCCAGTAGATAATTTCCAACTTGGCACACTTGGAATTTCAACTCCAGCATATTGTCCATCAATAACTTTGGTCTTTAGATATGTTGCTGATCCTTTTAAAGTAGCTTTTCCTATATAGTGTTCTACATAAATTTCTACTCCTATTCTCTCTGTTGTTCCAATATTATAGTTTACCATTCCTGTAAATTCTGGTGGGATAGCTGAGTAAATTTCATCTTGAGTTTTTTTATAAAAAGTTGAAGCTGAAATAAAAGTATCATAAATATAATCCTTTACACCTAATTCTATTGTATCTTGAACTTGTGGCTTTAACTTTTCAGAATTTCTAGTATATCTCATTTCTCCTACTGTAGGAGTTCTAAATGCTCTATTATATGATAAATACGTCATTCCACTATCTGAATAATCATAATTCATAGCTAATTCTAAAGAGTAATTTTCATATTTTCCTCTATCATTTTGTCCTATTTTTTCAAAACTATTTAACTTTCCATTTCTCCAATAAAAATCATACTCTGCCTTATCATATCTAATCCCTTGAATAAACTGAAATTTGTTATAAAAAATATGATTACTCAAAAAAACTCCAAAATTCTCCTTTTTTGATTCTCCTGTTTCCACCCATTTTTTTCCAGTAATTGTATTTCCGTTTGTTCCCATTCCTGTAACCTCTTTAAACTCTTTTGAAGTAACATCTGGTTTTAATCTTTCATCTAAATAATCCATTCCTAAAATAGTATAATTTTTATTTGAATATTTATATTTTATTTGTGACTTTATATATTTTCTTATTTCATCATTGTCTTTTATAAAATAACCATAATAATTTGAATTTTTGTATCTTTTAAAACTATCATTCTCTTTCTCATAATAATTTCCATATAGTAAAAATTCTAAATTATCACTTACATCTTTTCTATATTTTATATAATGATCTTGTGATTTATATTTTCCTCCTGCTATTTTTCCAGGATCTTTTCTGTCTACAACACGTGGAACTGCCACTCCTTTTAAATCTTTATCCTCTGTATAAGTATATTTATACTCAACATCTCCATTTTCTAACAAATATTTTGCTTTTATATTAAAGGTGTCATTTTCAAAGTTTTCGTGATCTCTCCAGCCATCATTTTTTGAACTAATATATCCCCCATCAACAAGTATATTTTTCACTTTTGTTCCAAAATTCACTCCCATTTTCTTACTACTATGATTTCCTAATTCTCCAAAAAGAGAACCATAATTCTTCCTATTTTCAGTACTCTTAGTTATCACATTTACAATACCACCTATTGCTTTATCTCCGTAAAGAATATTTCCTCCACCAGGTATAATTTCTATTTTTTCTATCATATTCATAGGTAAATTAGAAATTTGTTGTGCCTCCACTGGAACTCCATCTAATGTTATTAATGCATTTCTATCACTATACATAGAGTTTAACCCTCTAATATCAAATTTAATTGTTCCTGCATATCTTGTTACTCTTACTCCAGGAACATTTTTTAAAGCATCTACCAAATCTTTTGCTCCACTTTCTATTAATTCTTGATTAGTTATTATACTTACATTTGCAGGTATACTTCTTACATTCGTTTCAAAATTTTCAGTAGATATTACTGTCTCATCTAATTTTGTTCCCTCTAACTTTTCTTCTGCTAATAGTGTTGTTCCTACAGCTACTATTGCAGCAATTACTAAATATTTTTTCATTACTCCTCCAGATATTTTTTTATTTTTATTTATTTTTACTTTACATTAAACCTAAAATCTTTATAAAAATACATTTTTATTTTTTTATTTTTATAAACTATTGGCTCAAATTCCCATTTTTTTAGTGCTTTCTCTACTTCTTTCTGAAATCCATATTTTGTGTAATCATTCAAAAATATAATTTCCTCTACCTTTCCATTAAGTCCCACTAAAAATTTTGTTTTGATAACAACCTCATCTTTAAATCCTATTTTTTTAGCCATCATAGGATAATTAGGATCAACTTCTCTTTTTATTTTATATCCTATTCCTTGATTACTTTTTTGATCTCCAATATATGTTCCAGTTCCATCTTTTACAAGTCCATCTAATTCATTCACATTTTTATTTACACCTGCTATTTCTACTCCTTCAGTTATCTTTTCTTCTACTTTACTCTCTACTTCTTCCTTAACTTTCTTTACAATTTTTTTCTTTTCAAGTTTCTTTTCAAGTTTCTTTTCAATCTTTTTTTCAATTTTCTTTATCTCTTTTTTTTCTATTTTTTTCTCAACTTTTTCCTTTGGTGGTTCTACATTCTTTATTGGTGCTGGTTCTGGAGTATTTTCTCCCTCTATCTTCAATTCATTGAGATACACTACTACATTTTTACTATCCAATTTAACTTCATTTTTTGGAAGTTTTATAACAGAAAAAAATAGAATCATATGAATAATAAATGAAAATAGATAAAATTTCATCTTCTCACCTACTTTATACTATTGATCTCTAATTTTTCTATCCCTGTATTTTTCAATCTTCCCATTGTTTCAATCACTATCTCATATCTCAAGTTTTTATCAGCACTTACTACCAATGTCTGTTCTTTTCTCCCACTCATAAATTCTTGTACTTTTGCTTCTAATTCATCTTTCCCTATCTCTGTTGATTCTTCTCCAATTTTGAAGTAATATTTTTCATTCTTATCTATAATTAATTCTATATTTACCTCAGGTTTATCTATACTCTCCACATCTGATTTTGGCAGATTCATATCAAATTTAGTATACTGGCTAAATGTTGTTACTAACATAAAAAATATCAACAATTGAAAAACCACATCTATAAGGGGTGTCAAATCTGGATTTACCATTCCTGTTTTTCTTTTTAATTCCCTCATTATATCTCATCTCTATTCTTTTTTATATTTATTAAAGCTGTTGACGTTTTTTCTATCTGCATCATAATTTTATCCACTTTTCTATTAAAAAAATTGTATGCTATAATTGCTGGTATTGCTATTAAAAGTCCAGCTGCTGTTGTTACCAATGCCTCTGAAATTCCATTTGCTACTACATTTGGATCTCCAGCTCCCTCTAAAGCAATTGCCTTAAAAGATTTTATCATACCTAATACTGTACCTAAAAGCCCTGCCATCGGAGAAATAAATGATACTATCCCTAAAATAGAAAGCCTTTTTTCTAAATTTTCTATTTGTTCAAGAGCCTTTTCTTTCATAAGTTTCTCCTTGCTTTCGTACATATCATTTTCATATTTATAAGCTAACAGTATGCTTTTAACTGTTCTTGATACAGAATTATTAGTTTTTTCACAAAGCTCTATTGCTTCATCCTCTTTTCCCTCTCTAACCAATGTAATGATTTGATCTTTAAAATCCCCCTTTAAATCTCTCTCATTCTTGAAAAAATATGCTGTTCTTTCCAAAATTGTTCCTAAGCCTAAGATTGATAAAGCTCCTAAAAGCCACATCATCATTCCACCTTCTACAAAATACTTATACATTGTTTCCTCCTTAAAATAAAAAACTTTCTAGTAAAATAGAGTTATCTTACTAGAAAGTCATAATCACATATTTTGATCTATTGACAATTGGTAAGTCTTCTGACTCAGCTTCATCCTACTCTCACGCCTTCCCGGCTTCCCAGTGACATATTGCGATTTCGTCCACCATACAGCAGTTTCCTGTGTGGGATTCTCACCCATCTTCCTCTATTAAGTAAATTTACACCTAATCTCTTAGAATCACTTAATATTTTAAATAATTTTATACTAATTGTCAATAAAATATTTATTTTTTGTATATATTGTATTTTTTTTATATTATTTAAGTTTGGAATATATAAATTATTTATTCAGAATATTTTCATATATTCCTATATATTTCTTAGCTGAAGTGTCCCAACTATTATCTCTTGCTTTTGCATTTTCCATAATTTTTTTCCATTGATCTTTATCTTTATATATTGATAATGCATAAGATAATACTTTTAACATTGTATCTCCATTAGGATCTCTAAATCCAAATCCATCTCCCATACCAGTGTACTCATTATATGGAGTTACAGTATCTCTCAATCCACCTGTTTCTCTTACCAATGGAATAGTCTCATATCTCATAGCTATCATTTGAGAAAGTCCACAAGGTTCAAATAGAGACGGCATTAAGAATATATCTGCACCTTGGTAAACATCTATTGAAAGTGGTTGATTAAATCCTATATACGAGCAAACTCTTTTAGGATACTGGCTCTCCTTCCATCTAAAGAAATTTTCATAATGAGCCTCTCCACTTCCTAGCAATATAAACTGTATTCCTAAATCCATCATTTGATCAAATTTTTCAGCAATCATATCAATACCTTTTTGTCTATCTAACCTTGATATTATAGCCACTAATGGTACATTCGGATCTATATTTAGCCCCAACTCTTTTTGTAGTTTAGCCTTCATCTCTTCTTTTGATTTTGAATTTATTTTAAATACATTTCCATCTATTCCATTTACTATTCCTGATAACTTATAGTCAAATTTTCTGAATAATCCATCAATTCCCTCTCCATACTCTGGAGTTTTTATCTCTTCAGCATAAGTTTCACTAACTGTAGTTACATAGTCAGAATATACCACTCCTCCCTTTAGAAAAGATATCATATCATAGTATTTCAATCCGTCCTCTTGATAATACTTATCTCTATCTATCTCTAAAGTCTCTTCTATCTCTTGATTTGGGAAAAATCCTTGGAATCTTAAGTTATGTATAGTAAATACTGTTCTTATATTATTAAGTCCTCTTTCCAATAGATATATAGGTGTAAGAGCAGTATGCCAATCATTACAATGGATAATATCTGGAGTAAATCCTGTAATATCAAATGTTTCAACTATAGCTTTTGTAAAAAATGCAAATCTCTCGCAATCATCCTTTTCACCATAGATTTTCTCTCTTGAAAAATACTGCATATTATCTACAAAATAGTAAATCACTCCATCAAGTTCATAACTCTCTATCCCTACATAAGCATTATAGTGTGATGCCCATATCTTCTTATTCCCTAAATATGTCATATCATTTCTATATTTTTCTGGTATCTGTCCATATTTTGGTAGGATAACCCTTGCATCTACACCCTTCTCTTTTAAGGCTTTTGGTAGTGAATATGCTACATCTCCTAACCCACCTGTCTTAATAAATGGCCAAGCTTCTCCAGTAGCAAAAAGTACTTTCATCTATTTCCTCCTCTTTATTTATTAGCTCCCTCTAAATAAGCTAATAAATTCTTATACTGTTTATCATCCCATTTTATACTTTTTTCTATTACTAATGGATAATTTCTAGAAGCACTTAATTTTTCATTAGAATTTATTACATTGTTTTTATCAACAATTATATTTTTTAATACAGCTCCTGATTTTACAACACAATCTTGTAATAGTATACAGTTTTCTACCTCTGCTCCTGCCTCTACAACTGCTCCTCTTGCCAAGATAGAGTTTTTAACATTACCACCTAAAATACATCCATTGGCTATCAAACTGTTATTTACCTCTGCTCCCTCTTTGAATAGTGAAGGTGGAGTATCTTTTGTCTTAGTATATATACTTCTCTCTTTAATAAATATATCCTCTCTTACCTCTTTTTTCAAAAGATCCATATTGAAGTCAAAATACTCTTTTGTTGAGTTTACACAAGATAGATATCCTTTAAACTCATAACCATTTATACTTACTCTTCCAACATTTCTAGTAACTAAATCTCTAACTGTATAGTAAACACCCTCTTGAATACCGTCACATATCATCTTTATTAGAAGCTCCTTACTCATAATAAATGCTTCCATAGAGATATTCTCATCTTTTTTAAAGAAAAGATTTTGTCCTATTCCTAAAACTTCATTATTTTCACCAATTTTTACACTGTCACAATTATCAAATCTTTCGTTAGCATTGTTTACTTTTTTATACACTAGAGTGATATCTCTTCCACTCTCTTCATGATGTTTTATAACGTCTTTTACATCTAAGTTACATACCATATGTGAACTCAATACCACTACATTTTCCTGCTTACTACGGAAGAAATACTCCATATTCTTCTTTACTCTCTTTATATTTGTTGTATATGATGAGTCAGCCATCTGTTTAAACATAAAAATTCCATCTTTTTTTCTGTCTAAATCCCACTCTGCTCCTCTACCAATATGGTCAGTAAGAGAGTTTAAATCCTCGTTTCCAGCAAAAATTCCTACATTTCTTATTCCTGCATTAACCAAATTTGAAAGTGCAAAGTCTATTATTCTATATGTTCCTCCAGCCGGAACAGAAGCAAGTGGTCTCATTTTAGTAAGCGATCTTATATTATCTAAACTTTCATCTAAAAATATTATAGCCATATAGTTGTTAATCATTTGTTTCCTCCCCTTGTAATCACTATTTTACAGCATTACTTTTTATTATCTCTCCGGCACCAATTACTACAATCTCCTCATTATCTCCAACAACAGTGTTCTTTTCAATAACTACATCTTCAGCTAAAATTGCTTTATTTATTATTACATTCTCCTCAATAGTTGTATTTGGCATAATTACTGAGTTAAATATTTTACTATTCTTTCCTATTTTTACACCTGGGAAAATTATTGAATTTTTTACTTCACCCTCTATTTCACACCCTTTTTCTACAAGAGAGTTAATTACTCTTGCTTCATCACTAACATATAGTGGCGGATATACCCCTTGACGAGTATTTATCTTCCAGCTCTTGTCAAATAGATTTAATTCATTATCCTCTTTAAGTAGATCCATATGAGCTTCCCAGAAACTGTCTATTGTTCCAACATCTTTCCAATACCCTTCAAATGGATAAGCAAATAATTTCATCTTATCATTTAATAAATTAGGAATAATATTCTTACCAAAATCGTTACTTGAAGTTGAATCTTGCTCATCTTCAATTAGATATTTTTTCAATACACTCCATTTGAATATATATATTCCCATAGAAGCTAGTGTACTTTTTGGCTCTTTTGGTTTCTCTTCAAACTCATAGATTGAGTAGTCCTCATTTGTATTCATTATTCCAAAACTAGGTGCATCTTTTAAAGGTACATTAAAAACACCAATTGTTGCATCTGCATCTTTTTCTATATGGAATTTTAACATCTTATCATAATCCATCTTGTATATATGATCTCCAGATAGTATTAGAACATGCTCAGGTTCATACTTATCTATGAAAGAGATATTTTGATATATTGCATTGGCAGTCCCTTTATACCATCCTCCACCATCATTCTTTTTAGTATGAGGTTGTAATACTGTAACTCCTCCATTCATTCTATCCAAGTCCCAAGGAGATCCACTTCCAATATGCTCATTCAAAATATGAGGTTCATATTGAGTTAATACTCCTACTGTATCTATTCCAGAGTTTGAACAGTTACTTAAAGTAAAATCTATTATTCTATACTTTCCTCCAAATGAAACTGCTGGTTTTGCTATTTTTTCTGTAAGTTTTTTTAGACGACTTCCTTGTCCTCCAGCTAGTAGCATAGCTATTATATTCTTCTTCATACCTCTCCTCCTAATAACTTTACGTTTTTATTTTGGTATTTTTAACTTATACTGCTTACTTCTCTATTGATTTTTTCTCCTCAGCCTTCAAAAATATAACTGAATTAGATGCTATATCCAAAGGGATTGAGTATGGTCTTCCATTCCATTCACTCTTCTCTGCCTTATATCTCTTTCTCTTATTGAAATTTACTCCACCAAATCTCTCATCATCACTATTTAATATTACTCTATACATTTTCTCTTCAGGAACTCCTATTCTATATGAAACTTTATTCTCTCCTGAAAAATTAAATATACCTATGAGTTTTTCTTTTTTATCCTTAGTTTGTCTCAAAAAAACTATCACATTTCCATTATAGTTTTCATGCTCTATCCATTCAAAAGTCTCCCAACTATCCTCCCATAGTGCTTCCTCTTTTAAATATAGCTTATTTAGAGCTCTACAATAATCCTGTATCTTTTTATTAGCTTCATTTCCTAATAATTCCCATTCTAATTGATCATAGAATCTCCATTCTAAACCTTGAGCAAAGTCATTTCCCATAAAATTCAATTTTTTACCTGGATGAAACATTTGATAAGCATAAAGAGATCTAACATTTGAAAGTTGTGCTCCATAAAAACCGGGCATCTTATTCACAATAGACTTCTTTCCATGTACCACTTCATCATGTGAAAGTGGTAATACATAGTTTTCTGAAAAAGCATACATAAATGAAAATGTCAGTTTTCCATGATGATCTTTTCTGTATAATGGATCTATTTCAAAGTACTTTAAGGTATCATTCATCCACCCCATATTCCACTTATTATTAAATCCCAATCCACCATCAACTGCATGTTTTGTTACATTGGGCCAAGCTGTGGAATCCTCTGCCATAACTACACAATTTGGATAATCCTCGTGAATGGCACTATTAAATTTTTTAAAAAAATCTACAGCTACGAGATTCTCCTTTCCTCCATATTGGTTGGTCAATCCATCTATATTAGGTAGATATAGCATATTAGCTACAGCATCTATCCTTATTCCATCTATATGAAACTCTTTAAACCAATAATTCACATTTGAGATAAGGAAACTTTGTACCTCATATCTCGATAGATCAAAGTTACAAGTTCCCCACTCCTTATTCTCTCCAATTCTCTCATCTGCATACTCATAGGTAGCACTTCCATCAAATTTATATAGCCCTTGTTCATCTTTACAAAAATGTCCAGGAACCCAGTCTAATATCACTCCTATATTGTGTCTATGCATATAGTTTACAAAGTACATAAAATCTTCAGGTACTCCATAACGACTTGTTACAGAGTAATATCCTGTACTTTGATATCCCCAAGAGGCATCTAATGGGTGCTCATTTATTGGCATTATCTCTATATGAGTGTAGTTCATATCCTTTATGTAATCACATAACTCTTCAGCTAATTCTCTATAGTTTAACCAATCTCCATTTTCCTTTCTCTTCCAAGATCCTAAATGAACTTCATATATATTCATAGGTTTATTTAATCCAGTTATTCTCTTATTCAACCATCTCTTATCTGTCCATTTAAATTCTGGTATATCATATAATACAGAGGCTGTATTTGGTCTTAATTCTGAATAAAAAGCATATGGATCAGCTTTGAATACAACATTTCCATCACATTGTTCCATTTTAAATTTATACAAATCCAATTTTTTTAATCCAGGTATTTTTAATTCCCAAATTCCTTCTGGATTATTTTTTTTCATTTTGTGGGCTTCTCCACTCCAACCATTGAAATCCCCAACCACTGAAACATTTTTTGCATTCGGAGCCCACACTCTAAAAATAACTCCATCATCTTCAAAGTGTGCTCCCATATATTTATAAGCTTCTCTATGTTCTCCTTTATGAAAAAGATATCTATCCAACTCTTTATCCAATTTTGATCACCTTTCAATCTATAGTTTTACTGGAGTTATATTCCAAATCTCCTCAGCATACTCTTTTATAGTTCTATCAGATGAAAATTTTCCAGCATTTGCTATATTTTTTAATTGTTTTCTTGCCCAGTCCATTCTGAAAGTATATTCTTTATTAATAAGTTGTTGTGTTCTTCTATATGCTTCATAATCCTCTAGTACGAAGTATTGATCTGCTTGATGCCAAGGTGCTGTCTCCATAAGAGATCTATGTATTGTTCCATATACTCCATTTCCCAAATCACTAAATGTTCCATCTACCAATGAATCAACTATTTTTTTCAATCCCTCTACACAATTATATGGTACATGTGGATCATATCCTTGAGCTCTCATCTCTTCTACTTCTTTTACTGTAAGTCCAAATATGTAGTTATTTTCTCTTCCTGCTTCCTCTACTATCTCTACGTTTGCTCCGTCCATAGTTCCAAGAGTTAGAGCTCCATTCAACATAAACTTCATATTTCCTGTTCCTGAAGCCTCTTTTCCTGCTGTGGAAATCTGCTCTGATATATCTGCTGCTGGAAATAATTTTTCAGCTACAGATACTCTGTAGTTTTCTACAAATACAACTTTTAATTTTGAATTTACTTGTGGATCTTTGTTTATCATCTGTGCTACTTCATTTATCAATCTTATAATTCCTTTAGCTACAAAATATCCTGGTGCAGCCTTTGCTCCAAATATATATGTAACTGGTGTAAAGTTCATATTTGGATTCAATTTTAATTTATTGTATAATCCTATTATTTGGAATATATTTAATAGTTGTCTCTTATACTCATGAAGTCTCTTTATCTGTACATCAAATATTGAATTAGGATCTATCTCAATTCCTTGTGTTTCCTTTAAGAATTTTGCTAATTCAATTTTCTTTTCATGTTTTATATCCAATATTCTTTTCAATACACTCTCATCATCTAAATAAGCTTCCAATTTTTTTAATTCACTCAAATCAGTTATCCAAGCATCACCTATCAACTCAGTTATCAATGAAGCAAGTTGTGAGTTTGATTGTAATAACCATCTTCTTTGTGTTATACCATTTGTTTTATTTAAAAATCTATCTGGATATAGTTCATACCAATCTTTTAACTCTTTATTTTTTAATATCTCTGTATGAAGTGCTGCAACTCCATTTACCTTATGACTTCCATAGATTGCAAGCCAAGCCATATGAATCATATTTCCATTTATAATTCTCATTCTATTCTGTCTATCATAATCATTTGGGAATTTTTGCTCTAGATACTCTCTCAATTGATTATCTATCCCTTGAGTTATCTGATATACTCTAGGAACTACCTGCTCGTATAGTCCTACCCACCATTTTTCCAAAGCTTCAGCTAATATTGTATGGTTTGTATAGGCAAAAGTTTTCTCTACTATACTCCAAGCCTTTTCCCAGCTTATTCCCTCTATATCTATAAATATTCTCATAAGTTCAGGAATAGCTATTACTGGGTGTGTATCATTCAATTGAATAGCTGTAAACTCTGAAAAACTATCAAAATTATTTCCATGAACTTTTTTATATCTTTTTACTATATCTTGAAGTGAAGCTGAAACAAAGAAATACTGTTGTTTCAATCTCAATTTTTTACCCTCATCTGTAGAATCGTTAGGATATAGTACTCTTGAGATATCTTCAGCTAAAGTTTTTTGTTGTGTTGCATGTAGATAATCCTGCTGATTGAATTTTCCTAGATCTAGATCTACTAAAGAGTGAGCTTCCCACAATCTCAATGTATTTACATTATCAGTTCCATAACCTATTATAGGCATATCATAAGGAACAGCTCTAACACTTCCATCACCAAATGTTACTATGACTTCATCATCAGGTCTCATAACTGACCATACATCTCCATATTTTAACCAAGTTTCTGGTTTCTCTATCTGATAACCATCTCTAAACTCCTGATTGAATATCCCGTTTCTATATCTTATTCCATAACCTTTCCCTGGTAAATTAAGAGTAGCTAAAGAATCTAAAAAGCATGCTGCTAGTCTTCCCAATCCACCATTACCTAATGCTGAATCCTCCTCTGCATCCTCTACTTTATTATAATTTATCCCCAATTCTGCAAATAACTCTTTTACCTCTTGTAACATTCCTAGGTTTATCAAGTTATTTCCCAATGCTCTTCCCATTAAAAACTCTGCTGATAGATAAAAAGCTTGTTTTTCTTGCTCATACAATCTCTCTGTATCATACCAATTATCCGCAATATTCTCCATTACAGCCTGTCCCAAAGCTCTGTAAATCTCAAAATCTTTAGCTTCGTTTAACTTTTTTCCAAAGCTAACTTTTAAATTTCTTTCAATTTGTTTTCTTAATACCTCTTTTTCTACTCTCATTTGTTTACCTCTTATGTTTTATTTAGTATCTATTAAATATTTTTGTTACTTCCTTCAATCTCTCTTTTAAATCATTACTCAAATCTCTTTCTTGAACTCTCCACTTCCAGTTTTTTCCAACTGTTGCTGGAATATTCATTCTAGCAGAGCTTCCCAATCCCAATAGATCTTGCATCTGTATTATTACCAATTTTGCCTTTGAACTCCACAATGTCTCTATTCCTCTCCATTCAATAGGATTCCAATAGTTTCTTCCTCTTTTTTCTAGCCACTCTTTCAAATACTCATCACATTTGAATTTTGTATACTCATTTAGCCCCTCATACCAACCAACAATGGTATCATTATCGTGTGTTCCTGTATATGCTACACAATTCTCCTCATATTTATGAGGTAAGTAGTCACTATCATCACTATCAAAAGCAAATTCTAATATTTTCATTCCTGGATAACCACTTTTTTTCAATAGTTTTTTTACACTTGGAGTTAACAGCCCTAAATCTTCAGCTATGATAGGAACTTTTCCAACTCTTTTTTCAATAGTTTTAAACAGATCCATTCCAGGTCCCTTTTTCCATCTACCTTTTATTGCAGTCTTCTCTCTATATCTTATACTCCAAAAAGAATCAAATCCTCTAAAATGATCTATTCTTACTATATCATATATCTCGAAACAGAATCTAACTCTATCTATCCACCATCTATATTTTTGCTTTTTTAACTCTTTCCAATCGTATAAAACATTCCCCCATAGTTGACCTGTTTTACTAAAATAATCTGGTGGACAACCTGCTACACACTTAGGAACTCTCGATTTTGTAAATTGAAATATCTTTGAATTACTCCAAGTATCTGAACTATCAGTTGCAACAAAAATTGGAATATCTCCTATAATTTTTACTCCTTTTTCATTGGCATATCTCTTCAATATACCCCATTGCTTATAAAAAGTATATTGCAAAAAACTATAATATTCAAGTCTTTTTTCATTTATTACACCAAATTTACTTTTCACTCTATTTTTGTAAATTTTACTCCATTTTTGCCAAGGTTTACCATCAAACTTTTCTTTTAAAGTCATATATAAAGCATAGTCTTCCAACCAGAATTTATTTTTTTCCTTAAATTCACTATACTCCTTTTTCAAATTTTCATCACTGGCTAAATTTTCTATAAATTTAGGGAAAATTTTTTCTAATACTATATCTTTTTGAAACTTAACCTGCTCATAATCTAAATTATCATCATAATTTACCTTTCTTAAACCATCCAACTCACTATTATCTATATAACTTTTATTGACAAACTCCTCTAAATCTATAAATAAATAGTTCCCAGCAAATGCTGAATAAGATTGATATGGAGAATCTCCATATCCTGTTGGTCCCAATGGTAAAATCTGCCATAGCTTTTGACCACTTTCATTTAAAAAATCTACAAATTCATAAGCTTTTTTTCCAAGATCCCCTATCCCATACTCACTTGGTAGTGATGAAATATGCATCAAGATCCCACTACTTCTCTCAAACATTGCTCCTCCTATTTTATTAGATTTCTTCTTTCATGAAGTGTATCTATTTTTATCTTATCATCAAATATCTCTTCATAAATCTTAGATAGTTTAGCCATATATATATCACTATGTATATGCTCAGATATTATCTTTATAAAGATCTCATTATCAGTACAAATACCACTAAATTTCTCTCCTATTCGAGTTACTATCAAGCTTCTCTTTAAGTCTGCTACCAACATTAATCTACTTGAATTTTTATAACTCTCCTTTTCTTGCCCCTTATGATATACCTCTATATCTAAACCTAAATTATCTATTTCATTAAAACTAAAAAGTATTATCCGAACTCCTCTTTCTATAGCTCTTTCCAAATTTTCTCTTAAATTTTGTAAGTTAAAATCTGTATTAATATAGATCTCGCTCTCACTTTTCTCTATAATATCAACCAAGGCTCTATCTATATTCTCTCTCTTATCTAATTTATAAAAATACTCTGTTTTTACAGTTTTATCGAGATTTTTTAAATCACTCTTTAAATTTTTAAATGTACTCATATACTTTTTTTCCATCTCTTCTAAAAGTAATTCAGGATCCTTTGCTTCATACTCCTTACTTGTATTAGGAATTAAAAGTATATACCCATTTTTACACATTGTATCTAACATCTGGTATATTGTAGATTTTGATAGTTCCAACTCCTTTGCTAACTTATATCCACTTGCTCTCCCTATAGTTAACAATGTTGTATAAATAAGTGCCTCTGTCTTAGAAAATCCTATACTTTTTAATTTTTCTATTATTTTTTCCACTTTTCCCTCCACAATAGTAGTTCAATTTCAAACCACCACCCTATAAAGGTATTATACAACTTTTATCGTCTCATTTCAATACTTTAAATTATTTAATAAAACATTTTATCTTTTTATAAGATAAAAAAGTGAAGATTTTACTCTCCACCATTTTATCCATTATTCAATATAACTACTTATTACCTTCTTACCATCAAAGACATAACCTAATTTAATTATCTCTTTTGCTCCATATCTTTCTAATTCTACATAGTATTTATTCTCATCTATCTGTTGCAAAGCTTTTTCTACTTCTTTCTCTGGATTTTTAGTATAAGCTCTTTTTAACTCCAAGACATATCCTGCTCTTGTCTTATCTTTTGGAAATAGTATTATATCTGCTCTACCATATCCTGCTTCCATATTTGATTTAGGAAGATAGTAACCATCTAAAGCATAGAAAAATCCAAGTAGTAACATATGATATGGATTCTCATAATATTTTGTTATATCATGTGAACTCATTGTATATAAAACTAATTCCTCTATTGATTTATTCAACTGTTCTATATTTTTATCTCTTAAAGCATCTCTTAATCTATCTACTTTATCATAATTTCCAAATACAATAGTTAAAAATTCATCCTTGAAGAAGTTCATAATCTCCATATTTGGTATTCTTACTAAATATCTTCCATCATCTAATTTACCATTTATAGTTAGATAACCAGAGTATAGCATAAGCTCCCATACTTCACTTGCTGATAGATTATTTCCAAATCTTACATTTTCAGTTATTCTTACTGCTATCTCTTCTTGATTAAAAATCTTTTCAAGAGTTTTCAATCCCTCTTCTCCAGTATGTTCTAAAAGCTCTCTTATCATAAAGTTAGAGCTTGTATTTATCCAATATGATTTTAACACTTTAAACTGTACAAAGTTTAATATACTCCAAGGATTGTATATATCATCTTTACCAAAACTATATCCATCATACCATTTCTTCACTTCTAGCATTTCATAGCCTATCTTATAATAATTAAGCATAACTTTTACTTCATCTTCTACCAATCCAAAACTATCACTATATTCATTATTTAATATTGTATAGTTTGTAAAGTTGTTTAAATCAGAAAATACACCTGCTTGAGCTACCCTTATTATTCCAGTAAGAACTCCCATTTGTAAGTTTATATTAGATTTTAAAGCTCCTCCATAAAAGATTTTAAAAAATTGAAGTATATCGTTATAATACCCAAACTCATAAGCAGTTAGAAGTGGTGTATCATACTCATCTATCAATACGATTACTTTTTGATTATAATATTCACTTAGACATTTTATTAAAAACTTTAAAGAATTACTATAATCTTCTTCTTTTCTTTTCCAAATATTATCAAATATCTCAATATCTCTCTCATTTAAGTTTTTTCTTAAATATTTATGTTCATCAAATAAATCAGAAATTAAGGTTTTTATTTGAGTATATGCAAGGTTAAGAGTATTACCTTTTATTTCTTTTAATGTGAGCAATATAACTGGATATTTCCCTTGTTCATCTATCAATGGAGAGTTTCCTATATATAAACTATTGAATAGCTTTCTGTTCTCATCTTTATTTTTTATATCAAAGAAGTATTTAAGTGTAGACATATTAAGAGTCTTTCCAAACCTTCTAGGACGACAAAATAATTTTACCTTTGCTCCATCATTTAATATATCTTCTATAAACTTTGTCTTATCAACATAGTAATAATCTTGTTCTATAATTTCTTTAAAATCCTCTATTGCAATAGGTACTTTTTTCATAGCTATATTACTCTCCTTTCCTTAAATATATAATATTTATTATATCATACTATAAAAAAAACCACTATTTTATTTTATCGTTGATACTTCTTCCTTTTTTAATCTTTTCAAACATATTTTTTGATGCTGAATAGAAAAAAAGCCCCAAAATTTGGGGCTTCTACACTCTCTGATTAACTCAACTATTTTGAAGCGTATACTGATACTTGCTTCTTGTCTTTTCCTAATCTTTCGAATTTTACATATCCATCTATTAGAGCAAATAGAGTATGGTCTTTTCCCATTCCCATGTTGTTTCCTGGGTGGAAAGCTGTTCCTCTTTGTCTAACTATGATGTTTCCAGCTTTTACAACTTCTCCATCATATTTTTTTACTCCAAGATATTTAGGATTTGAATCTCTTCCGTTTTTAACAGAACCTTGTCCTTTTTTGTGTGCAAATAATTGTATATTTAAAGTAAATTGCATCTATTTTTCCTCCTTCTCAACAAGCTTTATATTTTTAGGATAATCTTTTGATAAACTTCTTATCATTATAACCATGCTTTCTAAAAGAGTATTTAGTTCACTATCTTTACCCTTTTTATCAACCTCTCTAATATCTACACTAAGGTATCCATCAGAATCAATCTCAAATTTTGGATAAATATCCAACACATCTTGCATTCCACCTAATGGTAGTTGTAATGCCATAGAAAGTGCTGCACAAACTATATCTTCTCCATATTCAGCATAGCCTGAATGTCCAGTAGCCTTGTATCCTACAATTCTACCTTTTTTTCTATAAATTTCTATTTTTGTCATTGACAATTATTCTAGACAATTAAGCGTTTATTGAAGTAACTTTAATTTCAGTAAATTGTTGTCTATGACCTTTTTTTCTGTGGTATCCTGTTTTTGGCTTGTATTTGAAGTTAACTACTTTAGCTCCTTTACCTTGAGCTACTACTTCTGCAACTACTTTAGCTCCCTCTACTACAGGAGTTCCAACTTTTACAGTTTCTCCATTAGCTACTAAAAGAACTTCAGTTAATTCTACAGTTGTGTTAACTTCAGCATTTAACTTCTCTACTCTTAATACGTCACCTTCTGTAACTTTGTATTGTTTACCACCAGTTTTTATAACTGCGTACATTCTAACACCTCCAAAAGTATTAACAATCGCTGAATAGGGTTGCTGATGACCTTATTTCATGCGTAATCTAGATGAAATTATATCACATTTTTTATACTTTGTCAATAATTCTTAAATTTTTTTACATTTTTTTAATAAAAACTATTGATTTTTTCTCAAAAAAAATGTATTATTTACTTATCTAGTAAATAATTAAGAGGTTGATGTAATTTATGATATTTCAAAGGACAGAACTTTTAATAGGAAGTGAAAACCTGAATAGATTAAAAAATTCGCATATTATAGTTTTCGGGATTGGTGGTGTAGGTGGTTTTGCTACAGAAGCTCTAGTAAGAGCAGGAATTGGTGAAATATCAATAGTTGATTTTGATGATATTGATATTACAAATATCAATAGACAGATAATTGCTCTTCAAAGTACAGTTGGATTATTAAAAACAACAGTTATGAAAAAAAGATTGTTGGATATAAATCCCCAATTGATTATACACGAATATCCTATTAAATTTTCCAAAGATAATATAGATATATTTTTTAAAGATAAAACTTATTCATATATAGTTGATGCTATTGATCTAGTCAGTTCTAAACTAGACCTAATATCCATTGCTAAGGAAAAAGAGATTCCTATTATCTCATCTATGGGAACAGGAAATAAACTTAATCCTACAATGTTAGAGGTGGCTGATATCAATAAAACATCTGTTTGTCCTCTAGCTAGAGTTATTAGAAAAGAACTAAAAAATAGAGGAATAAAGAAATTAAAGGTAGTTTACTCAAAAGAGGAACCTAAAAAGCCTGAAAATTTAAGTGGAAGCAGAGAGAAAAAGGTAAATGTAGGAAGTATATCTTTTGTACCATCAACAGCTGGATTAATACTTGCTAGTGAAGTTATTAAAGATATTTGTAATTTATAGGAGGAATAGAAGTGAAAAAAATAGGAGTGTTTTATGGTTCAACATCTGGAACAACTTTAGGGATTGTTGATGAAGTTGAATTTTATCTAAAAAAAATGGAGTATGATGTTATCAATGTGGCAGACGGAATAACATCAATTGGTGATTATGAGAATCTTATCTTAATTACACCTACTTATGGAGTTGGAGAATTACAAGCTGATTGGGAAAATGTTTTTGATGAATTTTCAAAAGTAGATTTCTCTGGAAAAGTAGTTGGACTTATTGGTCTAGGAAACCAATATGCTTTTGGTGAGTCATTTGTAGGAAGTATTAAAGTACTTTATGATGTTGTTACTAATAATGGTGGAAAAGTGGTTGGATTCACATCTACTGAGGGATACCACTATGAAGAGTCTGAAGCTGTAATTGGTGACCAATTTGTAGGATTAGCAATTGATGAGGGTAACCAAGGAGATCACACTCCTGATAAGATTAAAAGTTGGATAGAAGAGATTTTACCATCATTTAACTAATAATTTTAATAAAATACATTTATAAAAAGAAGTTGATTAACCTATAAAGTTAGTCAACTTCTTTAATTTGTAATTATTCACTTATAATTAGTATATTCCAGTTGATAGTACCTCTTTTTCTCCTATCTCTCTATTTAAAACCAGTGTTACTTCAACAGGATCTCCTACACCCAGCATCTCTCTTGTATTATCTGCTATCTCTGTAGCTAGTCTATCATACTCTTTTTTATTAAACTCTTTCCATCCACCATCACCTATTAGTGATTCAACTTCTAATTTTACATATATTTTATCTCTAAATATTCCGACATCTATATCATCGAGTTTTAGTTTATTTTGCTGGAAGTCACTTAAAATACCGTATTTTAGTTCTAGTTTATCCTCTACATAATCATACTTATCATCTGCTACTCCCAAAGCTGAAATAATTAAAAATAAGCCAATTAAAATTTTTTTCACAGTTAATACCTCCTAGTTTTATCCTCTTCCTCCAAAATATTTTAGACAAAACTTTTAGTTATCCACTTTTTATTTCTCCATCTTATCAACATAGCTATCCCTCTAAACCATTCATCAGCTGCATTAGCTATCCATATTCCAACCAATCCCCAACCTAGTTTTACACCAAATATATATGAAAAAGGAACTGCCACAATAAAAATAAAGATTATTCCCATAAACATAGGAAATTTTATATCTCCAGCTGCATGTAGAGAGTTTATTATCACTATATTAAATACTCTTCCTACTTCTAACACTATCATCAATGGAAATATTTTTAAAGAAGCTTCTAAAATAGCTCTATCTTTTGTAAAAACTCCCATTATCTGATTTTTAAATAGCCAAGCTAAAACAGTTACTGAAAAAGCCAATACAATAGATAGTTTTAAACTTTTTAAGCATTTACCATAAGCCTCTTCACTCTCTTTTGCCCCTACTAATTGCCCTACCTGTATAGCTGTCCCATGTCCTAAGGCTATTGAAAATGTCATCACAAAGTTAGCAATCAACATCAAATAAGTTCTAGAAGCTATCATAGTAGTTCCCATGGTATTTATCATTGACATTATCATCAACTGTCCTATATTCCAAGCCAAATTCTCTCCTGCAGTTGGTATCCCTATAGATAGAATATTTTTTATAACATGGAAGGGAAAGGGTTTTAGAAATTTCTTTCTAAATTTAAAATTACAGTTGTGGCTCATTACTAAAAAACCAACTACACAACCTATTGCACGTGAAACTACTGTTGATATTCCCACACCAGTTGGCCCCAATATAGGTACTCCAAACCAACCAAAAATAAACATACCATTTCCTAAGATATTTAATAAATTTACTCCCATATTTACATATAGCATCTGTTTTGGTTTTCCATGACTCTTCATAATAGCACCACAAGTTAGAGTTATCCCTTGAAAGATACATAACCCTCCAACTAATTTAAAATAGTTCTTTCCAACCTCTATCAACTCAAGTGGAAGTTTTATCTTCTCAAGTATTGTATTCCAAAATGTAAAGTATAAAATTCCCATAAATAATCCTAAAATTAAATTTACAACTAAAGAAACAGTTATTACTTCATGTACTCTTCTCTTATTTTTTGCCCCTATAAATTGAGCACATAAAATAGCTGTTGCTAAATTCACAAACCCGAAAATTACATTTTGAATATTTAAAACCTGACTTATTCCACCTACTGCTCCTACTGCTTTGTCACTATAGTGTCCTAACATTATTGTATCAACATTTCCGACTATTGTTACTAGTAGTAATTCAAAAAAGATAGGAATTGTCAATGACATTAATGATTTCACTTGTATCTTACCCATTCTTCCTCCAAAATCTAAATTTATGTATTTTTTATTCTATAATTTTTTTCAAAAAAAATCTAGTACATTTTTATATTTCTGTTAAATATGATATAATAAAATAGTATAATATTTTTGATCAAGGAGTGAACTATGGAAATTATTAGTAAAGATAAACCGAAAGGAAAGGCTTATGGCATCAATAAAAAGATGAAAAAAGCTAAAAGACTAGAAGAAGAGAAGAAGTTTAAAAGACTTACTGAAAATAAAAGAAAAAATGCTGAAAATAGAAAAGAGAGAGCTATTGAAAAATTTGAAACAGAAAGAGCTGCTGAAGTGCTTATCAAAGGATTTTCAAAGGGTATGCTAATAATCTCAATAGAGGGTAAAGAGGAGAAAAGAGCCCTTATTTACGATAAGAAAAAAGTTACAGCTAAAAATTTAGATAGTGAGATTGATAGTTTTGAAGTTAAACTTTATGGAAGTAATTGGAAAATCTCTATTTTACAAGGATATAAAGAGATTCGTGAACAGTTGATATTTGAATTATCTGAAAATTTATAGTAAAACAATAAGAAGCCATTAGATCATCTAATGGCTTCTTATTGTTTGTTATCTAATATATAAAATATTTTGGGGAAAGATTTATTATGTATTAATAATAACATAGAATTATGTCAAAATTATTACAAAATTATTAAATTATTCTTCACCATTTTTCTTTTCAAAGCTAATTAATATTGGAGATCCATCAAATCCAAAAGCTTCTCTAAATTTATTCTCTATATATCTAGCATATGAGAAGTGTATAAGTTCTGGATAGTTACAGAATAATGCAAATCTTGGTGGAGCAACTGATACTTGTGTTGCATAGTTAATTTTAACTACTCTTCCCTTTCTAGTTGGTGGGTTATTCATAAGTACAGCTTCTTTTAATACTGTATTTAAGATACCTGTAGATATTCTCTTGTTATACTCTTCAAAGATTGTATCTGCTATCTCTAATAATTTTGTTGTTCTTTGACCTGTTAAAGCTGATACAAACTCTATTGGAGCATATGATAAGAATGGAAGTTCTGCATAAAGTTTCTCTCTCATCTTCTCCATTGTATTTCCTTTTTTATCTACTAAATCCCATTTATTAACAACTATAATTATAGGTTTTAACTCTTCTGCAGCTATTCCTGCTATTCTCTTATCTTGTTCACTCAGTCCCTCTTTTCCATCTAACATAAGTAAACAAACATCTGCTCTTTTTATTGTTTTTATAGCTCTAAGTACTGAATAATACTCTAAGCTCTCTTCAACTTTTGACTTTCTTCTGATACCAGCTGTATCTATTATCATATATTTTTTCTCATCAAACTCAACAATTGTATCTATTGCATCTCTTGTTGTACCAGCAATATCACTTACTATTGTTCTCTCTTCTCCAGAAAGTCTGTTTACTAATGATGATTTTCCAGCATTAGGTTTTCCTATAATAGCAAGTTTTAAAACATCTTCCTCATCTTCAGGAATATCAATTTTTTTAATTGTGTCAGTTACCATATCCAACATATCTCCAAGGTTTACCTTGTGTCCCCCAGAAATAGGTATTAGATGTTCAAATCCTAGAGCCCAGAAATCATAAACATCATCTTGTTGCTCTAAGAAGTTATCAATCTTATTTACACATAAGATGATTGGTTTATTCTTCTTTCTTAAAATATAGGCAATCTCCTCATCTAAAGGATTTACCCCACACTTTCCATCTACAACAAATAAAATTACATCAGCTTCATTCATAGCAACTTCAGCTTGTTGTTTTATCTTTGTCATCATAAAATCATTATTTCTTGGCTCAAGTCCTCCAGTATCAACTACTACAAACTCTGTCCCATTCCATTCTGTCTCTCTATACAGTCTATCTCTTGTTACACCTGGCATATCATCAACTATAGCCACTCTATCTCCTACCAGATTATTAAATAATGTTGATTTTCCAACATTTGGTCTTCCAACTATTGCAACAATAGGCTTCATTTTTTACCTCCCTATCTTTCTATTATAATTTTTTTTATTTTTATTATTAGTATTTCCATTTTTTAATTTCGAACTTTTTTCTTGAACAACTACTATATCTTTCTGCTTCTGTTTCTTTCCATTATCCTTTTCAACATACATTTTTTTCATTGTAAATGGATTTATCTCTGTATAATACATGAGTGTAGAGTATGTTGAAGGAGTCGGTGTAAATATCTGTACCTGCTCAGGGTTTACTCTCAATTCTGCAGATGCAAATCTCTTTAAGTCTAACATATCTTTTTCTGTACAACCTGGGTGTGCTGCTATTAGATAATAAGTCAAAAACTGTTTCAAGCCATACTTCTCATTAATCTTATAAAATCTCTCTTTAAAATCCTTTAAAAGTGTTTTTCCCTGTTTTCCCATAAGAGAAAGTACCTTATCCTCAGTGTGTTCTGGAGCTATTTTCATCTGCCCAGATACATGATCCTTTATTATATCCTCTAAATACAACTGTCCACATTTTTTATCATCTAAAATCATATCATATCTTATTCCAGATGCAATAAATATTTTCTTTATCTTATCTATTTTCTTTAATCTATTTAACAGATCAACTTGCTTACTATGATCTATTTTTAATGCTGGACATTTTTGTGGATATAGGCATCTCCTATCCTGACAAGCTCCTAACTTCAGTTTTTTACTACATTCCACTTGATACATATTAGCTGTAGGTCCTCCCACATCTGCTATATATCCTTTAAACTTTGGTGCTCCTGATATTTTCTTTATCTCTTCAACAATAGAATCCTCACTTCTTGAGATTACAGTACGACCTTGGTGAATTGCTATTGCACAGAAATTACACTCACCATAACAACCTCTATGAGTTGTTACAGAGTTTCTTATTGTATCTAGTGCTCTCACATCACCCATTTTTTTATAGTAAGGGTGTACCTCTCTCTCAAATTCCATTGAATAGATATCATCTAACTCTTGTGAAGAGAAGTTTTCACTTGGTGGATTTTGAATCAAATATCTATCTCCACATTTTTGATAAATTCCCTTAGCAGTTATAGGATCACAATTTCTATAAAAAATATTAAAAGCTTCTATAAATTTTAATTTATCTTCTAAACACTCTTCGTGGCTTGGTAGTTGTAAGTAACTATCCTTTTTATCTTTGGCTATATAACACAACCCTTTTATATTTCTCCATTCTCTTCCACCCTTTAAGGCTTTAGCTAGGGCTAACATAGATTTCTCTCCCATTCCATAAGATAGAATATCTGCCTTAGCATCAAATATAACAGGTCTTCTCAAATTATTACTCCAATAATCATAGTGAGTAATTCTTCTCAAACTAGCCTCTATTCCACTTATTACAATAGGTATATCTGAATTTTTAAAATATCTTTTTACTAAATTTGTATAAGCTATTACCGCTCTGTCTGGTCTTCTATTATTCTCTCCACCAGGAGTAAAATCATCTTGTTTTCTCTTCTTCTTAGTAGCTGTATAGTTAGCCACCATTGAATCTACACAACCCCCTGATATTGCCCAATATAATCTAGGTTGTCCCAATCTCTTTATATCTACATCACTATTTATATCTGGTTGAGCTATTATTCCAACTCTAAAACCATTTTTTACTAACCATTTTCCTATGACAGCACTTCCATTGTAAGAGCTATCTATATATGTATCCCCTGATACTAATATTATATCTAATTCTTCCCATCCTATTTTTTTTACCTCTTCCATTGTAGTAGGCAAAAACATAACATCACCTATTCCTTTATAATTTACCCTTTATTTTACCATATTTTATAAAAATTTACGAATTTTTTTTATAAAATAAAAAGCCTAGATCTCTCTAGACTCTTTATAAGTATAAAATGTATTATTAATAACTATTTTTTTAGTGATCTCATAAATCCTATAGTACAGATAAGTGATAAAATTATACCTGATACATTTCCAATTAACTCTATTGTACTTGTTGGAACACCACTGAAAAATCTTACAAATCCCTCTGGAGCTATTATAATATATGATGTAACTACAACAGTCATATACATAGCTGGAATCATAGCAATCTTATAATTTTTTCCTCTATTTGCCAAATATTTACTTGCTGCCCATAAAGCTATTGTTGCTAATGTTTGGTTTGACCAGCTGAAATATCTCCAAAGAACATTAAAATCAATAAAGCATAGTGCAATTCCTATTGCAAATAATGGTATAGCTACAACAAATCTATTTAATACAGGACCTTGTTTATAACCAATTGCATCAGCTATTGTAAGTCTAGCACTTCTGAAAGCTGTATCTCCTGAAGTTATTGGACAAGCTACAACTCCTAATATTGCTAATGCTCCTCCTACTTTTCCCAATACAGTTCCTGATATTTTATTAACTACTACAGCTGCTCCACCATTTGCTAGAGCTCCTCCTAATCCTTCTGTTCCACCAAAGAAAGACATTGCTGCTGCTGCCCATACTAATGCAACTATTCCTTCTGAAATCATTGCTCCATAGAATACTCTTCTTCCTTCTTTTTCATTAGCCATACATCTTGCCATCATAGGTGATTGTGTTGCATGGAATCCACTGATTGCTCCACAAGCTATTGATATACAAAGGTATGGGAAAATTGAAGTTCCTTTTGGGTGGAAGTTGTGAAAAGCTACCTCTGGAATATCATATCCCTGAATAACTATACCAAATCCGATTCCAATTGCCATCACTAATAGAGCTATTCCAAATATTGGATAGATTTTTCCAATTACTTTATCTATTGGTAATACAGTTGCAATTAGATAGTATACTATTATTATTCCTATTAAAACCATCTTATCTATTCCTGTTAAGTCATTTAAAATAGCTGCTGGACTTGTTATAAATACAACTCCTACTAATATTAATAGTACAACAGAGAACACTCTCATTAACTGTTTTGCTCCATTACCTAAGTTTTCTCCTACCAACTCAGCAACACTAGCACCATCTTTTTTCAATGACATCATTCCTATTAGATAGTCGTGTACTGCTCCTGCAAATATACAACCAAAAACTATCCAAACAAATGCTGCTGGTCCCCACATTGCTCCTGCTACAGCTCCAAATATAGGTCCTGTTCCTGCTATATTTAAAAATTGAATTAAAAACGTCTTCTTCCAATCCATCTCTACATAGTCAACACCATCTTGTAATCTCTTAGCTGGTGTTAACGCATTTTCATCTGGTCCAAATATATTTTCTACTACTTTTCCATAGATAGCATAACCTACTATCAATAATATGATCGATACTATAAAACTTATCATATTTTTCCTCCTTCTGTTTAGTATTCAATTACTTTATCACATATATGGTACACTATCTATTGATTTTTTTGTTTTTTTATCTGTGAAATGCATTTTTTTTTACTTAAAATGTCTTTTTTTTATCTTTAAATGCTTTTTACTTTTTATAATTTACTCTTTGTGTTATAATTAGTAGAAAACTATCTTAAGGAGGTTTTATGTTTGAATTAACTAGCCGAATTTTAAATAATCTGGGCTATATTATTGCCCTTGCATTTTTCTTTACAAAATTTAAAAGTGCTCAAGATATTTTTACTAAAAAAATATATAATAAAAAAGACATTATCCTACTTTCAATATTCTTTTCTTTTCTATCAATCATTGGAACATACACTGGAATAGAGTATAAGGGAGCTATTGTTAATACTAGAAATATTGGAGTAGCTGTAGCTGGTATCATTGCTGGTCCACAAGTTGGGATAATAACAGGAATTGTAGCTGGTTTTCATAGATTTTTTGTAGATATACACAGTCCTACTACTGTAGCTTGTAGTATTGCCTCTATTGTTGGAGGATTTGTTACCTCAGGTTTCTATCAAAAAACAAATGAAAAGAACTGCTATATCTATGGATTTTTTAGTGGCTTTATCATTGAAAATATCAGTATGTTTTTAATTCTTGTTACTGGATACTATTTCTATAGCTTTGAAGTGGCAAAGGATATTGTTAAAACAATCTATCTTCCTATGATACTAGCAAATGCTTTAGGAGTTTCTATTGTACTTATCATTATTGAAGATTTAATCTCTGAAAAAGAGAGATCTGCTGGAAAACAAGCTAAGCTTGCCTTAGAAATTGCAAATAAGTCACTTCCTTTTTTTAGAAAAGGAGAGTCTCTCAATGAGGTTTGTAAGATTATTTTAGAATCTTTAGAAGCAAAGGTCGTTGTTATAACTGATACTGAGTATATAATTGCTAGTCATGTCATCTCTAATGAATATACCTTAGATCATTGTAAAATAAAGAGCAATGCTACAAAACAAGTTTTAAACAGTGGAGAATTAGTTATTCTAGGAAAGGAAGAGAGTGAAGTTAGTAGCTTTCAGTGTATCAATGGAAATATTAAGTCTTGTATAATACTTCCACTATTTCAAGGTGAAAAAAAGATTTGTGGAACATTAAAATTATATTTTGATACCTCTAAATTGATAACATCTAGAAAAAAATATCTAGCTGAAGGACTTTCAATGCTAATTTCTACCCAATTGGAATTAAGCAATATTGAAAATCTTAAAGCAATGGCTAAAGATGCAGAATTGAGAGCATTACAAACTCAAATAAATCCACATTTTTTATTTAATGCTCTTCACACTATCTCATCTTTTGTAAGAATAAACCCTGATAAATCTAGAGAGATCATCTTAAATCTCTCTACATATTTGAGATACAATCTTGAAAATACGTCTAAACACCTTCCTTTAATAAAAGAGTTAGAACAGGTAAAAGCCTATATTAACATAGAGAAGGCTCGTTTTGGTGATAAGATAAATGTTGAATATGACATCCCTTCAGAGATTGAAAATATTGAACTACCAAGCTTAATCATACAACCACTTGTTGAAAATAGTGTCAAACATGGAATACTTAAACAAAGAGAAGGAGGAACTGTTCTCATCTCTGGAAAACAATATGGGAAGGGTGCTATTATTACTATTGAGGACAATGGAGTCGGAATTAGTGAACAGACTATTGCTGATATTGATACTAAGATCGATAAAAGTATTGGTTTAAAAAATGTTCATAACAGATTGAAATTACTATATGGTAAAGGATTAGTTATAGAAAAACTTAATCAAGGTACAAAAATTTCATTTTATATTGAATAGGAGGTTCTTATGCTTAAATGTATCATAGTTGAAGATGAATTTCCTGCTAGAGAGGAACTTAAGTACTTTCTTTCTCTCCACGAAGGAATTGAATTAGAAAAAGAGTTTGATAACCCAATTGATGCTTTAAAATTCATTCAAGATAACAGTGTGGATGCTATTTTTTTAGATATAAATATGCCTGAATTAGACGGAATGAGTTTAGGAAAAATTATCACGAAATTAAATCCAGATCTTAAAATTATATTTATTACTGCATATAAAGACTATGCTGCTGAAGCCTTTGAGATAAAAGCTTTTGATTATCTGTTAAAGCCCTATTCAGAAGCTAGAATAAATGAGGTTTTATCCAATCTTGAAAACTCTAAGATAAGTAGTATTCCTAAGGAAAATAATAGACTCAATAAAATAACTGTAATGCTTGGTGAAAAAATGATTGTCCTATCCATTGATGAGATCTGCTACATTGAGATTATAGAGAAAGAGAGCCTTATTTATACACAAGATTTTTGTTATACTTCCAAGTTAAATCTTTCTAAGTGGGAGGAGCTCCTTCCTAAAAATAGATTCTATAGAACTCACAGATCATATATTGTAAATCTTGATAAAATCAGAGAGATTGAACCTTGGTTTAATGGAACATACATTTTAAAAATTGAAAATATAAAATCTAAAATCCCCGTTAGTAGAAATAATATTAAAGAGTTTAAAGAATTATTAAGCATAAAATAAATATAAGAGGAGTTGATTAATAATATCTCAACTCCTCTGTATAAAATACAACTTATAGATATTTCATTTATTTACGTTCTTTAAAATCATAAGAAAATATAGGATTTTCCATCTCGTCTAAAGAGTTTCCACTTTCAAAAATAAGAGAATAATCAACATTTATCCCAAGTCTATAAAAACTATCTTTTCCATTATTTGAAACTTTAAAAATGATACTTTCTTTTGTATAACTATATACATTTAAGTCTGAAAGAACCACACCATCAGTTATCCAAAGAGTCCAATTACTTCCATCTACACCATATAAAGACATATCTGTTCTTTCAATTCCAATATATTTATTAGTTTCTTCATATATTTCCCAACATCCCTCAAATGATTTAAAAATATCATATAAACTTGGATCCGCTTCGTTTATACTCTCTTTAATCTTATTTGAAACAATAAAAGGTTCTTTTCTAGCATGTGCTAAATATTTAGCAAGTACATATACCCTTGCTCTTGTTAGTTCTGCAGTTCTTGAATTGTATATCAATGGTTGAATACTTCCACCTTCATACTCTGCTCCAGTAGCTTTTATATCTGCTTCTTTTCTTTTTATCCAAGCCCTTTGCTGTGCTAATACCTTTTTCTTCTGTTCAGCATTTAATTCTTTAACAAGTCTTTTCCACAAAAAATTAAGTTCAGCATCCCAAAGATTAGCTAACTCACTAGAATTGATATTTAAATTTGATTGAGTTTCAGTATTCGATATAATCTCTTCATACTCAATAGATTTTTCCTCTATTTTTTCTATCTCTTCTTGAATGCTCTCAGCTTTTGATTGAGAGATATTCCAGAAAAAAATAGCTATGACAGATAGTAAAATAGCAACTCTTTTTTTTAACATGTTTTCTCCTCCTTATTTATTTAAAAATTTTCAGTTATATAAAAAGAGAGGTCAAACCTCTCTTCTTATATATTTCTATTTTTTCTTAGCATATTTAATAGAGTCAAATGCAACTGCCACTATTATGATAAGTCCTTTTATAATATATTGCCAGTATGGATTTACACCTATATAAGTCAATCCATAGTTGATAACTGTAAGTAGTATAACTCCTGTTACAACTCCTGATATCTTTCCAACTCCTCCATAGAATGAAACTCCTCCAATTACACAAGCAGCAATTGCGTCCATCTCATACATATTTCCTAAGTTGTTAGTTGCTGATCCAATACGTCCTGCTTCTAAGAATCCACCAAATGCATAAAATATTCCAGATAAAGCATATAATTTTATCAATGTCCAGTGAACATTTACTCCTGATACTTTAGCAGCTTCTATATTTCCTCCAACAGCAAATACATTTTTACCAAATTTTGTTTTATTCCATAGTACCCACATTATTAATGTTGCAATTATAGCATAGAAAATTAAGTAAGAAATTGTAAATCCACCTATATCTATGTAACCTTGTGCAAATGTTGTATATTTGCTTGCAAATCCAGCTATTGGTGATCCACCAGCATAATCATAATAAAGTGAGTTAATTCCATAAACTATTGTCATACTTCCCATTGTTACTATGAATGGGTGTAGATTTAACTTGGCTACTGCCAATCCGTTTAAAGCACCAATTACCATACCAACTACCATTACTATTGCAATTGCTCCAAATAATGGGAAATCCTGCATATTAGGATATACCTTATGAGCAGTTGTAGCTGCTTGTAATAAAGTTGCTGAAATTACTGCCGAAAATCCAACCTGTCTTCCTACTGAAAGGTCTGTACCTGTTGTTACTATAAGCCCTGCAACACCTAGTGCTATAATAAGTCTTACAGATGATTGAGTTAAAATATTTTTAAAGTTTCTTATACTTAAGAAAGAAGGCTCCTTAATTATAATAAGAACTAACATTAAAAACAATACCAAATACAATCCACTTTGAATTAAAAGTTTTTTATAATCTATATTTCCATCTTTTGTACGTATATTCATAACCTTTTTCTCCTCTTTATCTCTTATTTCTTAACCTTATAGATATTTAGCTGATAGTGTCATTATCTCTTCTTGAGTAGTTTCAGAAGTTTTTACTATTCCTGCAACTCTTCCATTACTCATTACAAGTATTCTATCTGTTACTCCTAAAAGCTCAGGCATCTCTGAAGATATCATTATTATTGCTTTATCTTTCTTAGCTAACTCTATCATCAACTGATATATCTCATATTTAGCTAAAACGTCAATACCTCTTGTAGGTTCATCTAGCATAAGTACATCTGGCTCTGTTAATAGCCATCTTCCCAAGATTACCTTTTGTTGATTTCCACCAGATAATGATCCAATAGTTGTATCTTGTGAAGGTGTTTTTACGTGCATACTATTTATTACCCACTGAGTATCCTCTTTCATTCCTTTGTCATTTAGAAGTGCTGCTTTTCCTCTATATCTATCTAAGTTTGAAATAGTAGAGTTGAAATTTATATCTAGCATTCCATAGATACCTGTTGCTCTACGCTCCTCTGTTACAAGAGCAAAACCATTTGCAATTGCTTCATTTGGATTGCTATTTTTTACCTCTTTCCCTTTAATAGTTATTTTCCCACTTGATTTTTCTCTCATTCCGAAAATTGTTTCTACGATCTCTGTTCTCTTAGAACCAACTAATCCTGCTATTCCAAGTATCTCACCCTTGTGTAATTCAAAAGATATATCTTGAATAGAAGGTTGATGTAATGCTGTCAAGCCTTGAACTTTTAAGATCTCCTCTTTGATTACGTTGTCTTTTGGTGGGAAACGATTAGTTAAATCTCTTCCTACCATCATATTTATTATTTGATCAGTTGTTAAATCTTTTACAGATTCTGTTCCTATCCATTTTCCATCTCTCATTATTGTTATATCATCAGATATAGCTTTTATCTCTTCCATTTTATGAGATATATAAACAATTCCACAACCTTTATCTCTTAATTTATTGATAATTCTGAATAAATGTTCTACCTCTTTCTCTGTAAGTGATGATGTTGGCTCATCCATAACTATGATTTTAGAATTATATGATACAGCCTTAGCTATCTCTACCATCTGTCTTTCAGAAACAGCTAGATCTCCCATTTTTGCACGTGGATCCACATTTATATCCAAATCTTCAAATATTCTTTTAGTATCTTCATACATTTTTTTCTCATCAATAAAGAATCCTTTTTTAGGATATCTTCCTAACCAAATATTATCTAAGATATTTCTCTGTAGAACTTGGTTTAACTCCTGATGAACCATTGAAACTCCATTATCTAATGCTTCTTTTGCCGATTTAAAGTTTATCTCTTTTCCTTCAAATAAGATATCCCCTGAATCTTTTTCATAAATACCAAATAAGCATTTCATTAGAGTCGATTTTCCTGCACCATTCTCTCCCATTAGAGCATGTACCGAATAAGGTCTTACTTTTAGATTTGCACCATCTAATGCCTTTACCCCAGGAAATTCTTTTGTAATATTGTTCATCTCTAATAAGTATTTATCCTTTTCCATGACAGTCTCCTTCTTTCATAAAAAAGGGGAAATTGTAAGTTACAATTCCCCTTTTCAACTAATCCTAACTAATTGTTTCTATTTGAATTGTGCTGCATTTTCTTTATCTATTCCAATACTAGGAATTAATAATTCTTTTTCTACTAACTCATAAGAAGTTCCATCTGTTGCTTCTTTTCCTTGAGCTAAGTTTACAACCATATCCCAAGTTCCTTTTCCTTGTCCTTGAGCGTCGTTAAGAACAGTTCCTGCCATCTCTCCAGCTTCTATCTTAGCAATTGCCTCTGGTAAAGCATCTACTCCATAAACTGGTAACATTTTTCCTGCTGCTTTTAATGATTCGATAGCTCCTAGAGCCATTCCGTCGTTGTTTGAAATTACAACTTCAATTTTTTCTCCATTAGGTCCTGATAACCAAGCATCCATTTTATCTTTTGCCATTGCAGTATCCCACATTGCAGCGTCTAGATGTAACTCTTCAGTTTGGATTCCCATATCATTTAAAGTTTTGATAGAGTAAATTGTTCTTGCTTCAGCATCTGGGTGTCCAGGCTCTCCTTTTATCATAACATATTGGATAACTCCATCTTTATTTAAGTCTAAATCTGGATTAGCTTTCCAAGCTTTTGCTATTAATTCACCTTGTGCTACACCTTGAGCATTTGGGTCAATTCCTACATAGTAAGCTTTTTCATATCCTTCTAATACTGATTTAGCTGGTTTTTTATTATAAAATACAACTGGAACATTCTCAGCTTTTATTTTTTCCATTACTGTTTGTCCTGCTGCTGGGTCAACTAAGTTGATTGCTAATGCATCTACACCTTTAGATAACATAACATCTATTTGGTCATTTTGAGTTTGTTGGCTATTTTGAGAATCGTTCATTGTTAATTCAACTGTGTCTTTAACTTTATCAGCTTCAGCTAATACAACTTTTCTGTATAGTGATATAAAGTTATCATCATACTTGTATGCTGTAAATCCTATTCTTGATTTTTCAGGTGCTTTTGCTGCTGCAGTAGCTTCCTCTTTCTTCTCTCCACCACATCCTGTTAAACCAGCTGCTAATAATAATGCTCCTAAGATAATTCCTGTTTTTTTCATATCTTAATTCCCTCCTATAGTGTACACTGTTTAATTTGTGAACTTTTTAATTCTTTTTAAACTCTAAAGAACGTTTTCAATCTATATACTCAATGATAGTATTTTATCTATATTTTGTCAAGTAACAATCTTTAAAATCTACAAACTTATTTTACAAAATAAAATAAGTTTTTTTTCTAAATCATCTACATAAACAGTCCAACTGCACCCTTTATTCCAGCTTCATTTCCTAATACACCTTGAACTATCTCTAAATTTTCCAGAGTTACTCCCAATGCATACTTTTCTAATTTCTTCTTCATAGGTGATAACAGAATATCTCCTGCCATAGCTACTCCTCCACCTAATACAATTTTTTCTGGATTTATTATATTCAGAATATTTCCTATTCCCATAGCTAAATATTCAGCTTCATAATCAACTAGGTCCATTGAGAATTTATCCCCTTTTTTAGCTGCATCAAATATATCTTTCGCTTCTAATCTCTCAATATCTCCATCTATCATAGAGTACAACATATTATTTTTATTTACAATCAATCTTGAAGTTGCCTCTCTTACTAAACCTGTAGCTGATGCATATGCTTCAAAACAACCATTTTGTCCACAACCACACAATCTACCATCTTTCACAAGCTTCATATGTCCAACTTCTCCTCCAGCACCTGTAAATCCAGAGATAAGTTTACCTTCAATATAGATACCTCCACCTATTCCTGTTCCCAAAGCAATAGTTACACTTGTACTACTTCCCTTTGCTGCTCCATATCTTGCTTCTCCTAATGCAATTATATTCACATCATTGTCCAATCTTGTTTCTACACCAGATATATTCTCCATCATCTTTTTGATTTCAACATTTGTTCCCCAAGGAAAATTAGCAAAAAAAGCTACAACACTTTGGTTTATAACAGGTCCAGGTATACCTATTCCTATTCCCTTCAAATCTTTAATCTCTATATTTAACTCTATAGCTAAATTTTTCGCTGCTTCCCAGATTCTAGTAAGTGTACTCTCTGCTCCCTCTGCTGATAAAGTTTTTATGATAGTGCTTTTAAAAATATTTCCTTGAATATCAAGTATTCCTATTTTTGTATTTGTTCCCCCTAAATCAATACCTACATAATAATTCATTCTAATACCTCCATCTTTATGATAACTTTATTATACTATATGTTATTTTTTTTTACATCTTTTTTTATTTTAAAATTACACTTGATTTTTTTTAAAAAAGTGTTATAATAGATGAAATCATTTTAAGGAGGAAACTATTATGTTTAGTTCTAACATTTGTTGGACAACTGCATATGTACTCTTACTCAGCAATAACAGACTGAGTTTTTTGTCATATCCATTGTCTAAATGTTAGGATTTTTATGTTATTTAGTTCCCTATTCTATATTTTTTAAGAATACTTTTTTATACTAAATAATTTTTGTTTTCAACAGCCTAACAGGGCTGTTTTTTTTATACCAAAATATCTTAAGGAGGAAAATTTTATGAAAAAAATCATCACTTTTTTAACAACAATCTTTATCTTAACAGGTTGTGGGGATTCCAATGTCCAACAGGATAACTCTTCAATCAAAATAGGTGGAATGGGACCTTTAACTGGTTCTGCTGCTATCTATGGAACATCTATTGAAAATGGTGCAAAGTTAGCTTTTGAGGAGATAAATTCCAATGGAGGTGTATTAGGTAAAAAATTGGAGTACATCTCATTAGATGAGAAAGCTGATCCAATTGAAGCAGTTAATGCCTACAACAAATTGATAGATAGTGGGGTATCTGCTATCATTGGAAGTGTTACCTCTAAATCTACTCTTGCTGTTGCTGAAATAGCATCTCAAGATGGTATCCCTATGATTACACCTACAGCAACACAGATTGATATTACCAAAGAGGGATCTAGTGTATTCCGTACTTGTTTCACAGATCCATACCAAGGAAGTGTATTAGCAAAATTCTCAAAAGATAAATTAAATGCTAAAACTGCTGCTATTTTAGTAAATACTTCTAGCGATTACTCTGATGGTATTACAAAAGCCTTTATTGCTCAAGCTAATAAAGAGGGTATAACAATTGTTGCTAAGGAAGGATATTCTGAAAATGATAAAGATTTTAAAGCACAACTTACTAAAATAAAGGGAGAAAATCCAGATGTTTTAATGATACCAGAATATTATGAACAATCTGCTCTTATCGCTACACAGGCTAGAGAGGTAGGAATAAAATCTACTTTCATTGGTCCTGATGGTTGGGATGGAATTATAAAGGCTCTTGATCCTTCAGCTTATACAACTGTTGATAATAGTTACTTTACTAACCATTACTCTAGTGAAGATCAAAATGAAAGATTACAAGCTTTTTTAACTAAATATAGAGATACTTATAAAGAAGAGCCTACAGCATTTTCAGCTTTAGCCTATGATACTGTATATGTTTTAAAGTCAGCTATTGAATCAGCTAATTCTGTTGACAAGAATGAGTTAGTAGAAGCTATTAAAAAAACTGATTTAGATGGAATTACTGGACATCTTACTTTTGATAAAAATAACAATCCTGTAAAAGCAGTAACTTTGATCAAAGTTAAAGATGGAAAGTACATTTTTGATTCTCTAGTAGAAACAAAATAGGTATTGTGATATAATATTAAGGAATTTATATCATAATTTAGGAGGAATAAAATGAAAAGAAGTTTATCTGGAATTCAACCTAGTGGAATTCTTCACCTAGGAAATTATTTCGGAGCTATGAAACAATTTATAGAAGCTCAAAACAGTGGTGTATATGATGGATTTTATTTCATAGCTGATTACCACTCTCTTACATCATTAACTGATCCCAAAGCCTTAAAAGATAATACTTACAATATTGTATTAGATTATCTTGCATTAGGACTTGATCCAAATAAATCAACAATATTTTTACAATCAGATGTACCTGAACATGTTGAACTTTCTTGGTTACTATCAAATGTAACACCTGTTGGATTACTTGAAAGAGGTCACTCTTATAAAGATAAAGTAGCTAAAGGAATCACTCCTAACACAGGACTTCTTACTTATCCTGTCCTTATGGCAGCTGATATATTGATGTATGATGCTGATGTAGTTCCTGTTGGAAAGGATCAAAAACAACATCTTGAAATGACTAGAGATATAGCTATGAAATTTAACCAACAGTATGGAGTTGATCTATTTAAACTTCCTGAACCTCTTACTCTAGATGAATCTGCTGTTGTACCAGGAGTAGATGGACAAAAAATGAGTAAATCTTATGGAAATACTATTAATATGTTTGCTAGTAAAAAAGATCTAAAAAAACAGATTATGAGTATTGTTACTGACTCTACTCCATTGGAAGAGCCTAAAAATCCAGATAATAATATAGCTAAAATCTACTCTCTTTTTGCTACTATTGAAAAACAAAATGAGATGAAAGAAAAATTCTTAGCTGGAAACTATGGATATGGACATGCTAAAACAGAGGTTTTAAATGCTGTTTTAGAATATTTTGGAGAAGCTAGAGAAAAAAGAGAGAAATTGATGCAAGATATGGACTATATCCATGACGTACTTTTTGAAGGTGGAAAAAAAGCTAGAGCAATAGCTCAAGAGAAAGTTATGAAAGCTAAAGAAGCTGTTGGTATTATTGGAAATATGTATAAATACTAATTCTTCAATATTAAGCAGAAAAAGGGGCTGTTGCAAATTAATGATTTTTAGTCATTAATTTGCAACACTCTTTTCTTTTTAGCAAAAAAATAGAAAT
>NZ_JBEFNA010000015.1 GCF_040199715.1 Fusobacterium sp. SYSU M8D902 | reverse complement strand
TGGTCGGAATAGCAAGATTCGAACTTGCGGCCCCCTGCTCCCAAGGCAGATGCGCTACCGGACTGCGCTATATTCCGCTCCCATCAACAGAAATAATAATATCATAAATTTAAAAAACTGTCAATAAAAAAATAAAAACTTTTCAAATTTTTTTTTTAATGGTATTATATTACGTAGAATAAGAGATATAAATAAAGGAGAATACAGAATGAAATATCAAGCAATAGTTAGTGATTTAGATGGAACTCTTTTAAATGGAGAACATAGATTTTCAGATAAAACAAAAAAAGTTATAAAAGAGGTAAAAGATAGAGTTAAAAAGATATTTATAGCTACAGGGAGACACCATTTAGATGCCTTAGAATTAAAAAAACAGTTGGGATTAGATTCATATTTGATAAGTTCAAATGGTGCAATAATCCATAATGAAAATAATGAGATTGTATATGAGAGAGATATGGAAGAGGATGTAGTAAAAAAAATATTAGAAAAAAAATGTAGTAAAGATGTCTCAAGACACATATATACAGATAATAATTGGTATATAGAGGAGGAGTTAGAGGAGTTTAAAAGTTTTCATCAAGAGAGTGGCTTTTCTTACACAGTGGAAGATTTTGATAAAGTTGACTACTCTAAAGTTATAAAAATATTTTTTATAAGTAAAAATTTTAAAGAGTTAGAAGCTTTAGAAAAAGAGATTGAAAATGAGTTTGGAGATAGAATTTCATTGACACTATCTGGAGAGGAGTGTTTAGAAATTATGGCACACTCTGTATGTAAGGGGGAAGCTATAAAGAGTGTAATGGAAAGATTGGAGATTCCTTTAGAGAGTGTAATTGCTTTTGGAGATGGATTAAATGACTATGAGATGTTAAAAGAGGTAGGAAAGGGTTTAATCATGGAAAATGCTTCAGTTAGATTAAAAGATAGACTACCAAACAATGAGATAATTGGAAAAAATACAGAAGATGGTGTAGCTGAGTATTTAGAGAGAAAATTTTTAGAGATAGAGTGATAATAGTATGAGTATGATAGTGGAGAATGAAAATTTATACAATAAGAGAAATCAATTAAATAGACAGGATAAAGAAGAAGCTATGAAAAGGAGAAAAAGAATTAGAAATGGTGGAATTGTAGTAATTCTTATTCTTCTTATAATAATGAGTCTCTTGAATATGGTAAGTGTAAAGCTAGAAGGTGTATATTTAAAGGGGATTTTTAAAACAATAAGAAATCATTGTACATATATAAGTGCTGGTATAGTAGTTTTTATGTTTGTTTCAACAAGGGATTATAAAAAATGGAAGAGCAAAAAGATGATAGGCTTTTTACTGTTAATTTCAATTTTATCTCTTTTAGCTGTTGTAATAGGAGCTAAAATTCCAGCTCTAAAAAAATATGTACCAACAATAAATGGGGCTATTGGTTGGATTAGGGTAGCTGGTTTCAGTATTCAACCTGCTGAGATGATGAAACTTCCATTTATAATAATTTTAGCTAAACTCTTAGAAAAGGGAGAGGAAGAGAAGTATAAAAGCTTGGGAATAATAGCAAATGTAGCTGGAATAGTTCTTATCTATCTCATTTTGGTTATGTTAGAAAAAGACTTAGGGACTACAATACACTATATTGCTATCGCTGTTACAATGCTTTTTATGAGCAGAGTGAGTATGAAATTGATAGTAGGATTGAGTTCACTGTTTATAGGAGTAGCTGGAGGATTTTTCTATTACGTAGCCTTTATAGGAGATAAGCTAACCTATGGTTATAGATTGCGTAGAGTAGTTAGTTACTTGAATGGGGTATTAAAAAATGAGTATGATTTAGATATTGGTTATCAAGTGGCACAATCACTTATGGCTTTTGGAAGAGGTGGAATCTTAGGTGAGGGATATGCCAATGGGGTACAGAAGTACAACTATCTTCCAGAAGCTAATACTGATTTCATACTTGCAACCTTTGGAGAAGAGTTTGGATTTGTAGGTATGCTACTTTTACTTTTCCTATTTGTATTGCTCTTTAATAACATAAAGAGGACAGCTATGGAAACTACAGATTATTTTGGAAAGTATTTGGCTATAGGGATTGGTGGATACTTAATAACACAGGTTCTTATCAATATATATGTAGCCTTAGGAATGCTTCCTGTTTTTGGAATACCAATGCCAATATTCAGTGCTGGTGGAACCTCAATTGTAACGATATTTGCTGCCATGGGGATAATTTTAAGTATAAACAAACAGAGGTAAGATAAAAAACTGCACCTAAAATCTTAAGTAATTAAGATAGGTGCAGTTTTTATATTAAAATAGAGTTTTTCTAAAGTTAACGATAGGTAAAACTGGTAACACTCCATTTTCAGCATAGTTAACTAGTCCAACTTGTAATCCTTCTAATCTTTTAGTTGCATTGACAAGTCCAAATTGAAGTCCTCCAACTTGTTGAGCATAGTTAACAAATCCAATTTGAACAAGAGCTTCACGATTTACAATATTAACTCCTCCAAATTGGAAAGTTGCATCTCCACCAACAGTATTTACAAGACCTAATGTTCCACCACTAACACTACCTTTAACATCATTCCAAAGTGATAGAGAGATACCTCTCATATTTCCATCTACTCTAAAAGCTTCTAAGAAAAGAGAAAGATGAAGTCCACTGAAATTACCATTAACTTTTCTATAACCTATTAATGATAGATCAAAACCAGATACATTTTGGTTCTCTGCTCCTAATAAGTTAAAACTGAATCCATCAATAGAGTCTGCTTTAGTAGCTCCAAATTGTACTCCAGGTAAAACTGAAAACTGAGCTCCTTGACTAGCACTAACAGATAGTGATGATATAAGAGCCATACCTGCAATTAAAGATTTTAATTTCATAAAAATTTCCCTCCTAAATAGAATATAGATATATTGTAACACATAAAAAAAAATACACAATAAAATTTTAGTTCATAATCTAAAATATGGTATAATTATACTAACAATAGAAGTAAAGGAGAGAGAGATGGGAGCTAACTGGGGACAAACTATTAGATTGTCAATTTTTGGAGAATCACATGGAAAGGCTATTGGGATAAATATTGATGGATTACCAGCTGGAATAGAGATAATAGATGAGTATATAGGAAGAGAGATGCAGAGGAGAGCACCAGGAAAAAATAGATTTTCAACACAGAGAAAAGAGAGTGATGGATATGAAATTTTGAGTGGGGTCTATGAAGGAAGGACTACTGGAGCACCTATGTGTGTCATAATAAGAAATGAGGATAAAAAATCTAAAGATTATTCGGATTTAAAAATTATGATGAGACCTAGCCACAGTGATTATTCAGCATATATAAAGTATCGTGGATATAATGATGTAAGGGGCGGGGGTCACTTTTCAGGGCGAATTACAGCACCAATTGTTTTTGCTGGAGCTGTTGCAAAGATAATACTGGCTCAAAAAAATATATATGTTGGAGCTCAAATAACTAGTATAAAAGGAATTGAGATAGACAGATTGACCAAAGAAGAGTTAAATAAAGAGGTATTTGAAAAATTAGCTAACAAAGAGATGGCAATTATCAACGAGAAGAAAATTCAAGAGATAAAAGCTGAGATTGAAAAAGCGAGAGTTGCAGGAGATTCGGTAGGAGGAACAATAAATTGTTATGCTGTTGGAGTTCCAAGTGGAGTAGGAGAACCTTTTTTTGATTCATTGGAAAGTACAATCGCACATTTAGCTTTTTCAATTCCTGCAGTTAAGGGGATTGAGTTTGGAAGTGGTTTTGATATGACGAGATATTATGGCTCTGAAGTGAATGATCAGTACCATTATAACAATGGAAAGGTAGAAACTTTAACTAACAATAATGGAGGCATACTTGGTGGAATTTCAAATGGGATGCCAATATCTTTTAAAGTAGCTATAAAACCTACTCCATCTATATCAAAGGAGCAAAATACTGTAAATATAAGGAGTGAAGAGAATTGTAAGCTTTTAATAGAGGGAAGGCATGATCCGTGCATAGTACCTAGAGCTGTTGTAGTGATAGAGGCTATTATGGCTATAGCCTTATTGGATAAAATATTTGAAAGTGGAGGAAAATATGAGTAAATATGGTCTTGTTGGAAAAAAATTGGGTCATTCACTATCACCATTGATTCACAACTATGTATTTCAAAAATTAAACTTGTCAGGAGAGTACTCTTTATATGAGATAGAGAATGAAAAAGATATTTTAAAAAAATTGAGAGCTGAAGATGTAGTAGGATTTAATATTACAATTCCGTACAAAGAGGTATTATTAGAGGAACTAGATTATATATCAGAAGAGGCTAAAAAGATAGGAGCTATCAATTTGGTAAGGATAGAAGATGGGAAAACTTATGGTTACAACAGTGATTATTTTGGATTTATAAAGATGTTAGAGGAGCACAGTGTAGAGATAAGTAAGAAGAGTTGCTATGTGTTGGGAAGTGGAGGAGCTGCCAAATCAGTAATTGTAGCTTTAAATGATCTAGGGGCTAAGGAGATAGTTGTTGTAACTAGAGATATAGAGAGCAAAAAAGCTGAATTAAAGAGAAAGTTTAAAAATATAATAGTAGTCTCTTATGAAGATATAATAGGAGGAGAGATTTTGATAAATACGACTCCAGTAGGAATGTATCCAAATACTCTTAATTCACCCGTAACTGAGGATATATTAAAACGTTTTGATGTGGCTATAGACTTAATATACAATCCAGCAGATACAGAATTTCTAAAATTGGCAAAAAAAAATGGATTAAAGTGTGTAAACGGGGTTTCAATGCTGGTAAACCAAGCTATAAAAAGTGATGAAATATGGAAAGGAATCAAGGTAGATAGAGCTTTGGTAGAGGAGTTAGAAGAGTTGGTAGAGAAGGAACTAAGAGGAGAAAAATTATGAAGATAATGATATTAAATGGTCCAAATATAAATTTTTTAGGGATAAGAGAGAAGGAGGTGTATGGGCATCAAAATTATGCAGATATGTGTAATTATCTGAAAGATATAGCAGAGAGTAAAGGGATAAGTTTGGATATTTTTCAAAGTAATATTGAAGGTGAGATGATCAATATTTTACAAAGAGCATACTTTGAAAAATATGATGGGATAATTATAAATCCAGGAGCGTATACTCACACTTCCATAGCCTTATTTGATGCTATAAAAAGTATAGAGATTCCAACATTGGAGGTACACCTTTCAAATATCCATAAAAGAGAGGATTTTAGAAAAATATCTTATACAGCTGTAGCTTGTGTAGGTCAGATATCTGGGTTAGGTGTTGACAGTTATGTTATGGGGTTAGAGTATTTTTATCGTATGTTTAGTAAAAAGTAAGAAATAAGAACAAAAAATACACAAAGAACATTAAAAAAAATAAAAAGCATTAAAAAAAGTTTTTATTTTGACAAAAATTAACTTTTATGTTATTCTAAATGTATAGAAAAAAATATATCTCATATATACCTGTAATATGGTCAGGAGTTTCTACGGTTGACCCTAAATTAACCGCTATGAGTTGTTTGACAAGATGCTTTTTTGTCATTCCTTTTGGTATATATGAAAAATGCTATGGAGGAGAGAAATGCTATTTGTTAAAAAGAAGAAGAGAAATATAATATATAATCTGAAATCTAACAAAGGCATAATTGTGAATATAAGAATAGGTAAATTTAATGGTCTAAGTGTGTACTGATGCAAAGCATTAGTGTGTACTTAGACCTTTTTAATTAGAAAGGATTTGAGGAGGAGAAATTGAAGACTGATATTCAAATAGCACAGGAAGCAAAAATTCAAAATATTATGGAGATAGCTAAGAAGATAGGACTTAGTGAAGATAGTATTGAACAGTATGGAAAATACAAGGCTAAAGTAAATCTAGAGGTACTAAAAGAGTTAGAAGCTAAAAAAGATGGAAAATTAATATTGGTAACAGCAATTACTCCTACACCTGCTGGAGAGGGAAAATCAACAGTGACAGTTGGATTGACACAAGCTTTAAATAGACTTGGAAAATCATCTATAGCTGCACTTAGAGAACCATCATTGGGACCTGTCTTTGGAATGAAGGGGGGAGCTACTGGTGGAGGTTATTCTCAAGTTATTCCTATGGAGGATATAAATCTTCATTTTACAGGAGATCTTCATGCAATAGGTGTTGCACATAACTTGATTGCAGCTTGTATAGATAATCACATTAACTCAGGAAATGCTTTAAATATTGATTTAACAAAAATTACTTGGAAGAGAGTAGTTGATATGAATGATAGAGCATTGAGAGATGTAGTGATAGGTTTAGGTGGAAAAGCTAATGGAATTCCAAGAGAATCATCATTCCAAATCACAGTTGCTTCAGAGATAATGGCAGCTTTATGCTTAGCTAATTCACTTATAGATTTAAAAGATAAGATAAAAAATATGGTATTTGGTTATTCTAGAGATGGAAAAGCTCTGACAGTGGGAGAATTAAAAATAGAGGGAGCTGTAACAGCACTATTGAAAGAAGCTTTAAAACCAAATTTAGTACAGACATTAGAAAACACACCAGTATTTATTCACGGTGGACCATTTGCTAATATAGCTCATGGATGTAACTCGATACTTGCAACTAAGTTAGCATTGAAACTTTCAGATTATGCAATAACAGAAGCTGGATTTGCTGCAGATTTAGGAGCAGAGAAGTTTTTAGATATAAAGTGTAGAAAAGGAAATCTAAAACCTAATTGTGTTGTTATAGTTGCAACAGTTAGAGCTTTAAAACATCACGGTGGATTGAAGGAGCTTTCAGAGGAGAGTTTAGAAGCTTTAGAAAAAGGAATTACAAACTTAGATAAGCATATTGAGAATATGAAAAAATATGGTTTACCAGTAGTTGTAGCTATCAATAGATTTGTTAGTGATACAGATAGAGAGTTAAAATATATAGAGGAGCACTGTAAAAAGCAGGAAGTTCCAGTTGCCTTATGTGACGTTTGGGCAAAAGGTGGAGAGGGAGGAATTGACCTTGCCAACCAAGTACTAGAACAGATTGAAAAGGGAAAAGATGAGTATAAACCATTGTATTCATTGGATTTGAGTATAAAAGAGAAGATAGAACTGATAGCTAAAGAGATATATGGAGCTGAGGGTGTAGAGTTTAGCAGTGGAGCTAAAAAGATGCTAAAGACAATAGATGAGTTAGGATATGGAAAATTACCAGTTTGTATGTCAAAGACTCAAAAATCTTTATCAGATAATGCTTCACTAATAGGAAGACCAACAGGATTTACAGTGACTATAAATGAGTTAAGAATCTCAGCAGGAGCAGGATTTATTGTCGCTATGGCTGGAGATATAATAGATATGCCTGGACTACCTAAAAAACCAGCAGCAGAGTTGATAGACATAGATGAGAACGGGAAAATAGAAGGGCTATTTTAAATAATTGACTAAAAGGAATCTATATTAAAATTTTCAGGAGGAAAAATGAATTATCGTATTTTTGTTGAGAAAAAACAGGGCTTTGATTTAGAGGCAAAGAGACTTGAAAATGAGTTAAAAGAGAGTTTACAGCTAACAGGATTGAAAAAAATAAGATTGATCAATTGCTATGATGTATTTGGAATAGAGAGATCAGAGTTAGAGGCTGCGAAAAAATTGATCTTTTCAGAAGTAGTTACAGATAGAGTAACTGAGGAGTTAGAGTTAAATGAAGGGAAATATTTTGCAGTGGAGTTTTTACCTGGACAGTTCGATCAAAGAGCTGACTCAGCAATGCAATGTTTAAATCTTATCTCAAATAAGAACGAGAATGTAACAGTAACAAGTGGTAAGGTGATAGTATTAGAGGGAGATCTTTCAGATTCTGAGTTAGAGAGAGTAAAAAAATACTATATTAACCCTGTGGAGATGAGAGAAAAATCTCTTGAAAAATTGGAGATAGAAGAGGGAGAGAAAGCACAAGAGGTTCCTGTATTTAATAAATTTATTGAGTATGATAGAGATGAGTTAGAGAAATTTAGAAAAGAGCTTGGTCTTGCAATGACATTAGCAGATATAGCTTTTGTTCAAGAGTACTTCAAAAATACTGAAAGAAGAGATCCAACAGAGACTGAGATAAAAGTGTTGGATACTTACTGGTCAGATCACTGTAGACATACAACATTTGAAACAAGAATAAAAAATGTTGTATTCCCTAAGAGTGAATTTGGAGAGACTTTACAAAGAGCTTTTGATAAGTATGTAGAAGTTAGAAAATTTGTACATCAAGATAGAATCGAAAAGAAATATATGTCACTTATGGATATGGCAACTATCTGTGGAAAAGAGATGAGAAAGACAGGAAAACTAGATGACTTAGAGGTTTCTGATGAGATAAATGCATGTTCAGTATATATAGATGTAGATGTAGATGGAAAATTAGAGAAATGGTTACTAATGTTTAAAAACGAGACTCATAACCACCCTACTGAGATTGAGCCATTTGGAGGGGCTTCTACTTGTTTAGGAGGAGCTATAAGAGATCCACTATCTGGAAGATCATATGTATACCAAGCAATAAGAGTTACTGGTTCTGGAAATCCATTGGAGAAATTAGAGGATACATTACAAGGAAAATTACCTCAAAAGAAAATAACTACAGGAGCTGCAGCTGGATATTCAGCTTATGGAAATCAGATAGGATTGACAACTGGACATGTTGCTGAGATCTATCACGATGGATACAAGGCAAAGAGAATGGAAGTTGGAGCTGTAGTTGGAGCTGTTCCAGCTGACTGGGTAAGAAGAGAAAATGCTTCAAAAGGAGATATAGTAGTATTATTAGGAGGAAAAACAGGAAGAGATGGTTGTGGTGGAGCAACAGGATCTTCTAAAGAGCATACAGATGATTCGTTGAGACTTTGTGGAGCAGAGGTACAAAAAGGAAATGCACCAGAAGAGAGAAAAATTCAGAGATTATTTAGAAATCCAGAGGTTACAAGACTTGTAAAGAAATGTAATGACTTTGGTGCAGGAGGAGTATCAGTAGCAATAGGAGAGTTAGCTCCAGGACTTGATATAAATCTAGATGTAGTCCCTACTAAATATTTGGGACTTAGTGGTACAGAGTTAGCAATATCAGAGTCACAAGAGAGAATGGCAGTAGTAATTGAAGCTAAAGATAGAGAAAAGTTTATAGAGTTGGCAAATAAAGAAAACCTATTGGCAACAGTAGTAGCTGAAGTAACTGATACAAATAGACTTGTATTGAATTGGAAAGGTAAGAAAATAGTGGATATATCTAGAGAGTTTCTAGATACTAATGGAGTAACTCAAGAGACTGAAGTGGAAGTAGAGAATGTAAAATTAGAGGAGAATCCACTTATAAAATCTTCTTATGAAGGTAAGGATTTAAAAGAGAGATGGTATAATATGCTTTCCTCTTTAAATGTAGCATCACAAAAAGGATTGATGGAGATATTTGACTCAACAATAGGAGCTACAACAGTTTTAATGCCATTTGGTGGAAGATATCAGATGACTCCAACAGATGTAAGTGTACAGAAGATACCTCTATTAAAAGGGGAGACAGATACAGCTTCTGCAATTACTTGGGGATATAATCCTGTACTTTCTTCTTGGTCACAATTCCATGGAGGAGCTTATGCAGTAGTTGAATCTTTAGCTAAATTAGTAGCTGTAGGAGGAGATTATAAAACTGTAAGATTATCATTCCAAGAGTATTTCCAAAAATTGGGACAGAGTTCTAAAAACTGGGGAAAACCATTTTCAGCTTTATTAGGAACAATAGAGGCACAAAGAGGATTTGGAATACCAGCTATTGGTGGAAAAGATTCAATGAGTGGAACATTCAATGAGATACATGTACCACCTACACTAATTTCCTTTGCAGTAACTCCTGTTAAAGCAAGTGTTGTAATATCACCAGAGTTTAAAAAAGCTGGAAATAAGATATATTTAATAAAACACCATATGTTAGAAAACTATATGCCTAATATAGAGGAGTTAAAAGAGAATTTTGAGTTTGTACATAAAAATATAATAGAAGGAAATATCATCTCAGCTCTTACATTGAAAAATGGTGGTATAGCAGAAGCAATAAGTAAGATGACATTTGGAAATAGAATAGGAGCAAAGATATCTGATTTAGGTGATGAGTTATTTAAATTGGGATATGGAACATTTGTAGTTGAATCAACTGTTGAATTAACTGGAGAGAATGTTCAGTTATTGGGAGAAACAATATCAGAATATAAAGTGGTTGTAGGAGATGTTTCACTTGATATGAGTGAAGGAGAAAAAGTTTGGTTAGATAAGTTATTCCCAGTATTTCCACATAAGACAGTTGAAAAGGTTGAAAACTATATTTGGACACCATATGAGAAAAAAGAGATAATAGTATGTAAGAACAAGATAGCTAAACCAAGAGTATTAGTTCCAGCTTTCCCAGGAACAAACTGTGAGTATGACTCAGCAAAAGTATTTGAAAAAGCGGGAGCAGAGGCAAATATATTGGTATTTAGAAACTTGAATCAAGAGTATATAAATGATTCCATAGAGAAGATGGTAAAAGAGATAAATAACTCACAAATCTTGATGTTCCCAGGTGGATTCAGTGCTGGAGATGAGCCAGATGGTTCAGGTAAATTTATAGCCACTGTATTAACTAACCCTAAGATAGCAGAAGCTATACATAAATTCTTAGAGAGAGATGGACTTATTTTAGGAATTTGTAATGGATTCCAAGCTCTTATAAAATCAGGATTACTACCATATGGAGAGATAGGAAAGATAACTGAAAACTCACCAACATTGACATTCAATAAGATAGGTAGACATATTTCTCAAATGGTAACAACTAAGGTTACTTCTAACAAATCACCTTGGTTAGCTGGAATAGAGACAGGTTCAGAATTTGAAATAGCAGTATCACACGGTGAAGGAAGATTCTTTGCAAGTGATGAAGTAGTTAAAAAGCTATTTGAAAATGGACAGGTAGCAACTCAATATGTAAATTTAGATGGTCAACCAACAAATGAGTTTAGATTCAATCCTAATGGATCTACATTTGCAATTGAGGGAATAACATCTCCAGATGGAAGAGTATTTGGAAAAATGGGACATACAGAGAGATTTGGAAATAACGTATTCAAGAATATTATAGGAAATAAAGAGCAGAAAATATTTGAAAATGGAGTTAAATATTTTAAATAATATTGGGAGGAAAGATGAAGGTAGCAATTATTTTCGGAAGTAAATCAGATACTGATAAGATGAGGGGAGCAGCTAACTGCTTAAAAGAGTTTGGAATAGAGTACTCAGCTCATGTTTTATCAGCTCACAGGGTTCCAGAAAAGTTAGAAGAAACTCTTGAAAAATTGGAAGTGGAAGGGTATGAAGTCATAATAGCAGGAGCTGGTCTTGCTGCACATCTACCAGGAGTGATAGCTTCAAAAACTACAATACCAGTGATAGGAGTACCAATTGAAGCTGCATTTAATGGAATGGATGCACTGTTATCAATAGTACAGATGCCGAAATCAATACCAGTTGCAACAGTTGGATTAAATAACTCATATAATGCTGGAATGTTAGCAGTACAAATGCTTTCATTAAAATCTCCAGAATTAAAAAGCAAATTGAGAGAGTTTAGAAAGAGTATGAAAGAGAAGTTTATAGCAGATAATGAAACAGGTGTAGATCTATAAAAAATAGCAAAAGTTTATAAAAAATATTTATTATAAAAAATCAAAAGTATCTCAGGAGGAATTAAAATGTCAGTAGAAAAAAAAGATTTTATTTATGAAGGAAAAGCTAAACAAGTATATTCAACAACAGATGAGAACTTAGTAATAATTCACTATAAAGATGATGCAACAGCAGGAAATGGGGCTAAAAAAGGAACTATTGAGAATAAAGGTGTAATGAACAATAGAATAACAGCAACACTATTCAGAATGTTAGAGAAAAACGGAATAAAAACACACTTAGTAGATGTATTAAATGATAGAGATCAACTTTGTCAAAAAGTAAAAATATTCCCATTAGAAGTAATAGTAAGAAACGTAATAGCAGGATCAATGGCAGCTAGAGTAGGAGTTCCAGAGGGAACAAAACCAACAAATACTATATTTGAAATCTGTTATAAAAATGATGCTTATGGAGATCCATTAATCAATGATCACCATGCAGTAGCATTAGGACTATGTACTTATGAGGAGTTAGCTGAGATATACAGAATTACAGGAGAGATCAACAACCTATTAAAAGACGCTTTTGATAAGACAGGAATAACTTTAGTAGACTTTAAAATAGAGTTTGGAAAAAATGCTGCTGGAGAGATACTATTAGCAGATGAGATCACTCCAGATACTTGTAGATTATGGGATAAAGAGACTGGTAAAAAATTAGATAAAGATAGATTTAGAAGAGACCTTGGAGGAATAGAAGAGGCTTATATAGAAGTATTAAAGAGATTGGGGGCTTAATAATGAACTGCACAGAAATTCTAATGGCTAAAGATAAAATGGAAGAAGAGTGTGGAGTATTCGGAATATACTCGAAAAATATAACAGAGGTTTCACAAATAACTTATTATGGTTTGTATGCTCTTCAACATAGAGGTCAAGAAAGTGCGGGAATATCTGTTTCTAATTTTGGAAAAATAGTTACTTATAAGGAAATGGGTCTTACTGCTGATGTCTTTACACCTGAAATATTAAATAGACTTGTTGGGAATGCAGCAATCGGTCATGTTAGATATTCGACAACAGGTGAGAGTAGAATAGAAAATGCTCAACCTCTTGAGAGTAAATATAAATTGGGACAAATAGCAGTAGCTCACAATGGAAATTTAACTAATGCTAAAGTAATAAGAGAACTACTAGAAGAGGGGGGAGCAACATTCAATACCTCTATAGATTCTGAAGTTATTATAAAATTAATAGCTAGAAAAGCTAGTGGAAATGTAGAAGAGGCAATTAGAAGTACATTAGGAGCGATAAAAGGAGCTTATGCCTTAGTAATTTTAACAGGAAATAAATTGATTGGAATAAGAGATCCATATGGAATAAGACCACTTTGCTTAGGAACAAATAAGAATGGAGATTATATCCTATCTTCAGAGTCTTGTGCTATTGATGCAGTAGGAGGAGAGTTTGTAAGAGATATTCAACCTGGTGAGATGGTAATAATAGATGAAAACGGTGTTGAATCTCTTAGATATTCTGAAAATAATAAAAAAGCTCCATGTTCATTTGAACACATATACTTTGCTAGACCTGATAGTGTTATTGATGGATTAAATGTATATGAATCAAGAGTAGAAGCTGGAAGATTACTAGCTAGACAGATGAAGGTAGATGCAGATGTAGTAATAGGAGTTCCTGATTCAGGGATTCCTGCTGCTATTGGATATGCTGAAGAGAGTGGAATACCTTATGCAATTGGTTTAATTAAAAATAAATACATAGGTAGAACATTTATAAAACCTACTCAAGCTTTGAGAGAACAAGCTGTAATGGTAAAATTAAATCCATTAAAAGTAAATCTTGAAGGAAAGAGAGTAGTAATAATTGATGACTCTTTAGTGAGAGGAACTACAAGTAAGATATTGATAGAGATAGTAAGAAGAGCAGGAGCTAAGGAGGTTCACTTCCGTTCAGCTTCTCCAGCTGTTAAACACTCTTGTTATTTTGGAATAGATACAGCACATAGAGAGGAATTAATAGCTGCTAGAATGTCAGTAGAAGAGATAAGAAAAGAGATAAATGCTGATACATTAGATTATTTATCAATGGAGAATATGTTAAAATCATTAAAAGGTTGTGACTACTGTGTAGGTTGTTTTAATGGAGAGTATCCAGTAGATACACCAACAGAGGAATAAATATATTTTGGGAGGAAAAAATGGCAATTTCATATAAAGAGGCTGGAGTAGATAAAGAAGAGGGATACAGAGCAGTAGAACTTATGAAAAAAGCAGTAGCAAAAACTATGAATAGCAATGTTCTAAATGGACTTGGAAGTTTTGGGGCTATGTATGAATTAGGAAAGTATGAGAATCCAGTATTAGTTTCTGGAACAGATGGAGTAGGAACAAAATTGGAAGTGGCTCTTACAACAAAAAAATATGACACAGTAGGGATAGATGCTGTTGCAATGTGTGTAAATGATGTACTTTGTCATGGAGCACAACCAATATTCTTTTTAGATTATCTAGCTTGTGGAAAATTGGATGCTGAAGTAGCAGCTGAATTGGTTTCAGGGGTAGCAGAAGGTTGTTATCAAGCAGGAGCAGCCCTTATAGGTGGAGAGACAGCAGAGATGCCAGGATTCTATAAAGTTGGAGATTATGATATAGCTGGTTTCTGTGTAGGTGCTGTTGAAAAAACTAAAATTGTAAATGGAAGTACAACATCTGAAGGAGATATTTTAATTGCTATACCGTCTTCTGGAATACATAGTAACGGATTTTCTCTAGTGAGAAAGGTTATCACTGACTATACAAAGGAGTATAATGGAAAACCAATTAGTGAAACACTACTTACTCCTACAAAAATATATGTAAAGCCAGTACTTTCTGTATTAGAGAAATATAATGTAAAGGGAATGGCTCACATAACTGGTGGTGGATTACCTGAAAATTTACCTAGAACAATAAGCGAGGGTCATCAAGCAGTTGTTTTAAAAGAGAAATTAAGAGTTTTAGATATATTTAAATATATTCAAAAAGAGGGTGAAATCTCAGAAGAAGAGATGTTTGGAACATTTAATATGGGAGTGGGATTTGTACTAGTAGTAGACCCTAAAGATAAAGATGGAGTAATAGAAGAGCTTGCAAAACATGGAGAAGAAGCTTTTGAAATAGGATATGTTCAAAAGGGAGAAAAGGGACTATGTTTAAAATAGGAGTATTAGTTTCTGGTGGTGGAAGTAATCTTCAATCTATAATAGATAAATCTCAAAATGGAGAGCTTAATTGTAAAGTTGAAGTTGTCATAGGAGATAGAAAATGTTATGGAGTGGAGAGAGCTACTCTAGCAGGAATAGAGGGATATACTTTAGATAGAAAAGTATTGAAGAAAGATCTATGTAAAGAGATTGATAAAATAGTTTCAGAAAAAGGAATTGATCTAATTGTATTAGCAGGATTTCTCTCTATAATTGATGAGGAATTTGTAAACAAATGGAAGGGAAGGATAATTAATATCCACCCTTCACTTCTCCCTAAGTTTGGTGGACCTGGAATGTATGGAATAAAAGTACATGAAGCAGTTCTAAAAGCTGGAGAGAGTGAAAGTGGTTGCACAGTACATTTTGTTGATACAGGAGTAGATAGCGGAGAGATCATAGCTCAAAAGAGAGTAAAAGTCTTAGAAGGGGATACAGCTGAGGAGTTGCAAAAGAGAGTTTTAGTAGAGGAACACAAACTTTTACCAGAATCTATTGCAAAAATTATATCTGAAAGAGAGTAAAGGAGTCTATTAATAATGAAAAGAGCATTGATATCAGTTTTTGATAAAGGTGGAATATTAGAGTTTGCACAATTTTTAATAAAGAAAAATGTTGAAATTATCTCAACAGGTGGAACATATAGATATTTAAAAGAGAACAATATTCCTGTAATAGAGGTAGCAGAGATAACAAAAGCACCAGAGATGTTAGATGGAAGAGTAAAGACACTTCACCCAGTAATTCATGGTGGAATATTAGCCATAAGAGATAATAAAGAGCATATGGAGACAATAAAAGCTAGAGGAATAGAGACTATAGATATGGTAGTTGTAAATCTATATCCTTTCTTCAAAAAAGTAAATGAAGATTTAACTTTTGAAGAAAAAGTTGAATTTATAGATATTGGTGGACCAACAATGCTAAGATCAGCAGCAAAATCTTTTAAAGATGTTGTAGTTATTAGTGATACTGCTGATTATGAAACAGTTATGAATGAAATGGAAGCTGGAGAGGTTTCTTTTGAAACTAGAAAGAGATTAGCTGGAAAAGTATTTAATTTAACATCAGCTTATGATGCTGCAATCTCATCTTTCCTATTAGGAGATGAGATGCCACACTACTTAAATGCCTCTTATGAAAAAGTGATGGATTTAAGATATGGTGAGAATCCACATCAAAAAGCAGCTTACTATGTATCAACTACTGATAGTGGAGCTATGAAGGATTTTGATCAATTGAATGGAAAAGAGTTATCATTTAACAATATAAGGGATATGGATGTAGCTTGGAAAGTAGTTAGTGAATTTGAGGAACCTGCTTGTTGTGGTGTAAAACACTCTACACCTTGTGGAGCAGCTATTGGAAATAATGTTTATGAGGCTTATACAAAGGCTTATGAATGTGATCCTGTATCTATTTTTGGAGGAATAGTAGCAATTAATAAAAAAATAGATAAGGCAACTGCTGAAGAGTTAGTGAAAATATTCTTAGAGATAGTTATAGCTCCAGATTACTCTGAAGAAGCTATTGAAGTGTTAAAAACTAAGAAAAATTTGAGAGTGATAAGATGTCACCATAAACCAATGGACAAAGTTAATCTAGTAAAAGTAGATGGTGGAATATTAGTTCAAGATGAGGATTTAAGCTTCTCAACTAATTATGAAACAGTTACAGAAAAAGCACCAACTTCAGAAGAGATGAGTGATCTTGATTTTGGAATGAAGATAGTGAAACATGTAAAATCTAATGCTATTGTAGTTGTGAAAGATAAAATGGCTATTGGAATTGGAAATGGAGAGACAAATAGAATATGGCCAACAGAACAGGCTATAGAGAGAGCTGGTGAGAGAATAGAGGGAGCTGTACTTGCATCTGATGCATTTTTCCCATTTAGAGATGTTGTTGATACTTGTGCAAAACATGGAATAAAAGCTATTATCCAACCAGGAGGATCTATCAGAGATAAAGAATCTATAGAAGCTTGTAATGAGCATGGAATAGCTATGATATTTAGTGGAATGAGACATTTCAAACACTAATTAAAGGAGAAGAGATAATGAAAATATTAGTAGTTGGAAGCGGTGGAAGAGAGCATACTATCTGTTGGAAAGTGAGTCAAAATGAGAGAGTAGAGAAGATATACTGTGCTCCAGGAAATGGGGGAACAGAACTTCTTGAAAAGGGAGAGAATGTAAACTTAAAAGGAACAGATGAGATCTTGAATTTCGCTAAAGAGAATAGAATAGATTTGACAATAGTTGGAAGTGAAGAGCTTTTAGTTGATGGAATAGTAGACAAATTTCAAGCAGAGGGATTAAGAATATTTGGACCTGATAAAAAGGCAGCACTATTGGAGGGATCAAAAGCTTTTTCAAAGGATTTTATGAAAAAATATGGTGTAAAAACTGCTGCATATGAGGTTTTTGATGATGCTGAGAAAGCTAAAGAGTATATTAAAACTTGTGAGTTTCCTCTAGTTGTAAAAGCTAGTGGTCTAGCTGCAGGGAAGGGTGTGCTTATATGCCAAAACTTAGAAGAAGCTATTAAAGCTGTAGAAGAGATAATGGTAGATAAAGTATTTAGTAGTGCTGGAGAGCAAATTGTAGTTGAGGAGTTTTTGGATGGAGTAGAGGCATCTATACTGTCAGTAACAGATTCAAATATAATTTTACCATTTATATCTGCTAAAGATCATAAAAAAATTGGAGAGAAAGAAACAGGATTAAATACTGGTGGAATGGGAACTATTGCCCCAAATCCATATGTTACAAAAGAGGTTTATGATAAGTTTGTAGAGGAGATAATGAACCCTACACTTCAAGGGATAAAAGCAGAGGGAATGGATTTTGCTGGATTTATTTTCTTTGGACTTATGATAACTTCTAAAGGTGTTTATCTTCTTGAATATAATATGAGATTGGGAGATCCTGAGACACAAGTTGTATTACCACTATTGGAATCAGATTTTATTGAATTATTAGAGAGCGGTATTGATAAAAAATTATCAACTACAAATGTAAAATGGAGTGATAAATCAGCTTGTTGTGTTGTTTTAGCTTCTGGTGGATATCCAGAGAAATACAATAAGGGATATGAGATCTCAGGTGTGGATAGTGTAGAGAATATGTTGTTCATTGCTGGAGCAAAGTTAGAAAATGGAAAACTTTTAACTAATGGTGGAAGAGTAATAAATGTTGTAGCTATTGGAGATACTCTTGAACAAGCTAGAGCAAAAGCATACTCTGATGCAGAGAAAGTTAAATTTGAAGGAAAATATCTTAGAAAAGATATTGGTGTTTTGTATAGATAGAACTGTTATAAAAGTCTAGAAAAAGGTGTTGATGTATTAGTTACATTGACACCTTTTTTATTTAAAAATTAATGTGACAAAACCAGCAAAATTATATGATTAGCTATATGATTAATATAGACAAAAACGTCTTATTTATGGTATAATCTACAATAAAAATAGTTATTACAAGTACACTTTTTCTAAAAGTGTATATTTTAATTTGTGTAAAAAATGTGACAAAAAAATCAAAAAAATAATATTTTGTCAAATAAAAAAGTATAGGTTTTTTTAAAAAATAATTGTTGGAGGAAATAAATGAGAGATTGGCAAAGAAAAATGCTAAAAATTCTTATGTTTGTTGTATTAATTGTATTAACTTTGAAAAAATGTGTACCTGGAAAAAAAGATGTTGAAATTGAGGAAGAAAAAAACAAAAAAGTAGCAATTTTAGAGGAAAAAAGTAAAAAATCAGTAGAGGGTAAAAAGAGTAAAAGAGAGAAAAAAATCTTAATAGTAAAAAAAGATAAAACTCCTGAAACAGAAAATAATGAATCTGAAGATGTTGAAGAGGAGATAGTATTAGAATCTGAAGAGGAAATTTTTATTGAAGAGAAAAAATTTCAAGAGCCTGTAATAGTGGAAGAGATGGATATTCTATTTCAACAGGGAGAAGAGGTAGAGAGTGAGACTGGAGAGAAGAGAGGAAAGATTCTAGCTAGTTTGGATCCTATTACTGTAAAACCAAAATTGAATATTGTTGGAAATAGAGAGATTGGAACGGAAAAAATATATTTTTACATATATTCTAACTATCTGAAATATATAAAAGATGGAGAGATAGAGATATTTGGAGATAAGCAAGGAAGAGAAAAATTAGGAAGTATAGTTTTAAATGAGGTAAAGTTAAATGATAGATACGAGATTAGCTTAAATAAAAAATATAGCAAATTAGAGGACATCTATTACAAACTAAGTGTCAAAGATAAAAATGGAAAAAAAGATGAAACTGAAATCAAGGAATTAAAAGTAAAGAAAATAGATGAGAATGAAACAGATGAACAGTTGATAGAGAGTATATATGATACTTCTAGTTTGAGAGTTCATCATATACCCATAGATTTCTATAAGATAAGATTTTATGGAAAGGGATTTGAAGAGAATAATAAAATAGTACTTGATGATCAAGAGATAAGTATTGATGAGACGGGGAATTTTGTGTATGAGACATACTATTTTCCTGGTGAATATGACTTTGAATTCAAGGTTTATGAAGTTAATGAGTATGATATAGGAAAAGTTGTTAGAACAGCAGAGGAGATACAAAGTGGAGAACATTTAGCTAAGGATTCTGAGGTTGAAATAGATTCTAAAAAGCAAGATAAAGTAGTAATAAGAGAAAAAGATGGTGTGACAATAAAAATAGATGGAGATAAAAAAATAGAGGAGATCTATCTCTACTCATATAAAGTTCCAATGAAGATAGATGAAAATTACCACTTCATAGTAGGTATAGCAGATGTAAAAATAGGAAGAAATAAGGTAGAGAAAGAGAGTGAACTATTATTACAAAATTCAGAGTATGATGAAGGAATGTTCAATGAGGGAAGATTAGCATTCTATACAAGAAATAGAGTTGGGAAATACAATATAGTTGCACAGATGGATACTGAAAATCAAGAGTTAAAACATATTTTTGATGGGTTAGGAAAAAGAGATAATAGAGAGATATTCAAAGATATGAAGAGAGAGGATAAGGGGTATACATTTGGTGATGATTCATATTCAATGATGGATGTGGAGAGTCAAGGACAATTCTATTTGAGAGTTGAGTGGGATAAAAACAAAGCTATGTGGGGGAACTATAGTTCTACAATTGATAATGGGGAGTATGTGAATTACTCTAAATCTCTATATGGAGCACAATTTATTGGAGCTAGTCAAGATGTGACTAGCTATAATGAGGATAAATATTCTGGAACAGTTTTCTTTTCTAATCCAGAAACACTGTCTGAATATAATATTTTCTTAGCTACTGGTGGAAGTCTTTACTATTTAAGAAATAGAGATTTAGTAGAGGGTAGTGAAGAGGTAACAATAGAGATTATTAACCAAAGAACAGGACAGAAGGTAAAGGAGATTGGACTGTCTGAAGGTGATGACTATGCAATAAATAATATCCAAGGTAGAATTATTCTTAATCAGCCTCTGTTCCAATATGGATATAAAGAGCTGGGAGATGTTATAAAGGATAATCCTATTAGTGACTATAAAACATACTTGAAAGTTCAGTATGAGTATTATGATAGAAATGGACTGTATAGTTCAGATTATACTACTGGTGGAAGCGGAAAATACTGGATAAATGATAATGTACAAATAGGTGGAGCTTATGTAAAAAGTACAGAGTTAGATGAGAGTTATGAATTAAAAGGTTTGAGTGGAGTATTGAGAAAGAGTGAAAATACATATATTGAATGGGAATATGCTCAAAGCAAAGGTAGAAAAATAGGTAAGGGAGCTTACTCATCAACTGGTGGACTTAATTTTAAAGATATAAACTACATAGATAAAGATGAAGAGAACAAAGATGAGAATTTTGATAATAGTGGAGATGCTTATCAAATAAAAGGAGTACTCTCTTTAAATGAGTTAAGTAGTAAATTTACACAAGGTTCTATGGCAGAGTTTTGGTACAATAAAAAAGATGGTGGCTTTTCAGTAGATTCCCTTGATGATGGAAGTACGGATACTGAATATGGATTAAAAAGTGACTATATTGTCAATGAGAGACTAGTTTTAAGTGCTGAATTTACTAGGACAGAATCGAAAGATGATGGAGAGAAAGATGTAGAGCAAGAGGTTAGTGTTCAAGGAACTTATGCAGTAAATGATAAGATGTCAGTTGCTGTAGCTGTTAGAAGTAGTAACAATAGTGAAGAGGGAGATGATACTTCATCAAATTCAAATGATCACAATTCAGGTGGACACTTTACAGAAAAAGGTTATGAATCTGATGGTATTGGAAAAAGTGTAGATGTAGGAGTAACAGTGAATTATCAATTTACTGAAAATACAAGCGGATATGTTGGAGTTCAAAAAGCACTTAGTACAGATAAAATAGATACTAATGATGTTATGGGAAATATAGGAGGAACTACAAAAATATCAGATAAACTATCAATAACAGGAGATTATTCGGCAGGAAATGAGGAGAGTGCTGGAGTACTTCAATTAGCTTATGCTGTATCTGAATCATATGAAACATATTTAAATTTAGAGCAGGAGAGAATGTATGACGGTACAAGTAATGAGGTAGCATTTGGACAAAAGGTATTGATAGGGGATAAATATGAAATTTTCCAAGAGAATCAACTGAATAAAGATAGAGATGCTGGGAAAGAGATAACTCAAGTATATGGACTGAATATCAACCTTACCAAAGAATTGAGAGTAGGAATTGGATATGAGCAGGGTGATTTGGATGAAGAGGATGGAAAGAGTAAGAGAAACTCTGTAAGTACTAATCTATACTATGATGATAGGAAAAAGTGGAAGTATAATAACCGTTTAGAGATGATAAAGGATAAAGGAACAGAGGATTATACTATAGAGTGGTTGACAGTAAATGATGTGAGATATAAGTACAATGAAGAGTGGACAGCAGTTGGAAAGCTAGATTTTTCAATAACTGAAGATAAAATAAATGGTGGTTATGATTCCAAGTTTATGGAGTTGGGAATAGGAGGAGCTTATCGTCCTATTTGGAATGATAGATTGAATATGCTTTGGAAATATAGCTATATCTATGATCTAAATGGAGTAGATGAGGATAGTGATTACTCATTTGGAGATTTAGATGAAAGATCAAATATCTTCTCAATAGATGCTATATATTCATTTACTAAGAAATTGGATATAGGTGGAAAATGGGCATATAAGAAGGCAGAGATGAAAGCTGCTAATGATGAGAGTGAATGGTTTAGTGCTGAAACATCTCTATATGCAGTGAGTTTAAGCTATAACTTTTATAAAAATTGGAGAGTATCTGGAGAATACCATTGGTTAGTATCAGACCTTAACAATGATAAAAAAGAGGGAATTATGGCTGGAATTGACTACGATATTCATAAAAATTTAAGAATAGGAGTAGGATATAACTTTACAGACTTTAGTGATGATCTAAGATATGATGACTATAGAGCAAGAGGAGTGTATGTTAATATAGTCGGTAGATTCTAGAGGAAGGTAAAAAATTCAAAGGGGAGAAATATGAGTAAATATTTTAAAATATTAAAAAATAAATTTTTATTTATAATGTTTATTATAGTATTAGCTATGCTTGGTTCTACAAGTATAGCTAATGCTAAAACAAATAAAAACACAGATACTCAAGCTAAGAGTATTTGGTTTTTGAATTATCCCGGGAGCAGTATAGGGGATAAAGGTGTAGCCATAGTACCTGGTGGAGACGATAAAAAAGAGTGGTATGCTTTTGATGATAAGGTTTATCAAGGAAATAAAAATTTATCATTAAAGCCTAAAGATGAAAATAATTATTATTATCTTGAAACTGGAAAAGATAAAAAAGGAAAAATTTTATCTCAATTAAGTGGAAGATTAGAAAAAGATAAAAAATACAATATAAAAATGTGGTATGCAAATTCAGGAAATGTTAATGTTAGAATTTATTTAACAAAATCAATTCCTGAGGGCAGAAAAATAACTGATGAGTTTTATAATAATTCTCAAGAAATAGGAGAAATAAAAGGAAATACAGGATTAAATTGGAAATTTTTAAATTTAGAATTTATTTCAGAATATAATTTGGAAAGAGGTTATATATTATTTGTTCCTTATTTTCCAGAAGGTCTTCCAGAACCAAGAGAAGAAAGTATTTTTGCAATAGATCAAGCTCATATGAATGTCATAGAAAAAGCGATTGAAGTTATAGATAATGGTATGAGATACCCAGGAACAAATTATAGACAGACATATGGAATGGCAGATGGGAAAGTAGTAAAAGATGAAACTGCAAAAATAAAAGTAAAATTAAGAAATAAATTTGATGGAATATGGAAAGGTAAAGAAATAGTAACAGTAAACTTTAAAGACTATGGAGTAAAAACACCAGAGGGAGTAAGAGTTGAGTGGTACTATGAAGGATCAGAAAGTGAAAAAAGACCTTTAGTAGACAAAGAAAAAATAGATGTAGAAATGAATGAAGCAGAAGGTAAGGCAGTAATAACTTCCACAGGAGAATTAAAAAGTGGAAAAATTTATGAAATTACTTTTAATGTAAAATATAATGGAACAGCAAAAGTAAAATATCATCCAGTTATAAATGGAATATGTAGAGTTGCTGGGACTGATGGTGAATTTAGTGAAAAAAATATATTAGAGAAATCTTTTATAGAAGAAGTAGATTTAAGTGAATTAGATTCAGAAAATAATATTCCTAAACAAAAAAATGAAATAATTGGTGAGCATAATATTATTGAGATTGATATTATGAATAATGGTCAAATACAAAAGGTACCAGTAAAATTAGGAATAGAAATTTCAAATGAAGAAAAACATAAAAATAGCGGAACAGAAAATGACAATGGTTGGATAGTAAAAAATGAAGGAGTAAAAAACCAAGAAGGTTTTTTTGCTAAATATTTTGGAAGAATATTAAAAATAGGAAAACAATTAAATCCTAATGAGAGAGAATTATTTTTAGGTTCTAATGAAATTATAATACAAGCTAGTCATGAAGGGTATGTTGGTGGTTTTGCTGAATTAGGTGTAGGAACAGGAAATAATGTAAAATATCAATGGGAAAGAGTATTTATAGAAAAAGTTAAAAGTGGAGAAAATAAAATATCATTTAAAATTCCTGATAAAGCAGATACAATAAGAGGTTTTATTTTAAAATACTCTTTAAAACAAAGTGACTCAGGAATATTTACTGCTAATAGTAATAGTGGAGAGATAGAAAACTACATTATTAAACCAAAACAAATATTTTCAGGAAATATACTTAAAATAGAAGATAAAGGTGTAAAGTTAGCAATAAATGATCAGAATAAAGATGTTATCTTTGGTGAAAATGATAAGATTTATTCATATGGTGAAAAAGTTATAGTAGAGTTAGAGCTAGAAAATAAGCAGAATGCAGATATAATTGGTAAGGAAATAACTTTTATCAGTAATATGATTGAGCTTAAGACAACAGAATTTGAAGTAATGTTAGATGGACAAAAAACTGATAATAACTTGACAAGAATAAGTCCAAAAGCAGGGTTACCAGGTGCTTATGAATTATATGTTGCAAGTCTTCCAAAAGGGAAAAAAATTAATGTAAAAATTAATGGGTTACTTCTTTTAGAGGAATTTAAAGAAGATAATGGAAATGATTGGAAATTAAAAGCTGAACTTTTTGAGGGAGCAACTCAACTAGGAAGTACTTTTAAAGGAAATATAGGAAATAGAGATTTTGGAAATAACTTACAAAATAAATATAATATTCACAATGAAGTAAGACATTACCAATTAGGAAATGTAAATTCTAAAAACAACACAAAAATAGGTTTAATGTTTTTAGGAGAAAAATTTAATGCTAGTAATATAATAGAAAAAGATCCGGATGCAACAAATGATGGTCTAATTTTACCTAAGTATGAGGGAACATTACAAAAATATGAAGGTAAAAACATAATAATCTCTGGAGAAAAAAATAAAGTATATGTTGGTAAAGAGGATAGTGGAGAAATACCAACAGCATGGCTAAGTTTTTTTATAAATATGAAAGAAGTTTGGCATAAAGATACAACAGATTCAGTTTATACTGTAGATTTAAAAAGAAATCCAACACCTAATGGAAGTTGGGGAAATAAAGATATTCCAGCTGATATACTGGGAAAAATAAAAGGAAAAGATAAATTCTGGATAGATGTAACAGGACCGGAAACAGATGAGGTTGTAAGAAGAACATTTAGAGCAAGAATATCTGGAGAAGAAAAAGAAACAAGAACCCCTACAATCACTGCTAGTATGGGAGAAGTAGAGGACTATGAAGTTTATGTATTTCCAGCCTTTGTTCCAGAAATTACAATGAGTTATTTGGGTGTAGATTTATCTAGAATAAATGAAGGTAAAAATGAAAATGCAACAAATGAAAAAGTAGATGAAGAAAATGCACCAGAATATAGAAAAGTAAATTTTGGTGGTGAGTTAGAGTATAGAGTAAAAATAGAAAATATAACAAATCACCAATCAGAGCCAAAAAGTATAATACTTAGAACAAAAATGGGAACATTAGTTTCTAGAGAAAAAGGAAATATAGAAGCTGAACAGGTAAAAAATAAAAATCAAACAGAAAAAGAACCTTATAGTGATATAACTATAACACCATATAGTGATAAAGATACTCCAAGTGGTTATAGAGATTACAGAATAAGTATAGGAAATATAAAAGGTGGACATCATCTAAATATAAAATTTAATGTAAAAATAGATAGAGAATATAGAGAAAGTTTAAAACCAGAACAAGAAATAGACAGATGGAAACCAATAGATGAATTTTATGTTATGAACTCTCAAGGAAAGAAGAAAATAAAAGTAGTAGAGTATAAAACATTAAAAAGAAATTATGGTTCACAAGAATTATCAAAAAATATTTTACTTGATGATGCTAGACATTATGAATTAGAAGTTGGAAAAAAAGTAGTTAAATTAGGAACAGATATAAAATATGCTCCTGCTTCTTTTTCTAGTGTTCAAAAAAGTGAAGATGGAATAGAATTTCCAAAAGATGAGGATAATTTAGAAAAGAATGTAATATTCTTAGAAGCTAAGAATATTTTAAAAGGAAGTTTTTCTTATAATGACAAAGGTTATATTAATATTTGGATAGCAGATGCAACACCTTTAAAACCAGAAGGAAATAATATAAATAATAAAAATGCTAAAGATTTAACTTGGAAAAATTTATTTGAAGAGTCAAAAAGTGTAAGAGAATTTAATTTAAAAGATGGTAAAAGAGAAATTTTAGTTGATACTACTGGAAAAGATATTAAGCATGGAGTTCCTTATATAGTTAGGGTAAGATATTCTTTAGATAAAGAAGAAGTAAAGAAAATAGATGGTTATTCTTTAATGGGAGAAGTAGAAGACTACTTAGTATATGGAAGTCACCCTATTGTTTGGAAGGTTAGTCAAACAGGATTAGGAATTCCTATCAATGAAAAAATATCTTTTGGGGCTAATGACGATAAATTAAGTCATAAAGAAGTGGTGGAGTATAAAGTAACTTTTAAAAATAGATCTCAAACTCCAACATCTCCAGCTGATTTATTTTATATAAGTTCAAAAGGTGAATATATAAAAGATTCTATAACAGAAACAAATTTAATAGAAAATGAAACTTCTAAAAAAGCAACAATAGTATGGAATGAAACTAATAAAAATTATGAATTAAAAGTTGGAAATGTTGAGCCTACTAAAGAAAAAGATGTAACTTTTAGAGTTAAGTTTATTAAAGATGAGAGAAATAAAAAAGTTCTTGAAAGTTTTAAAGATAAATTTGAAAGAAATAAAAAGTTTGAAAATCCAGATTATCTAAGATCAAACTATGGTTTATTAGATCCACTTAGTAAGTATAATAACTATGAATATAAAAGATTAGAGAGTGCTGGATTCCACTATGAAGTAAATCCTAATTTAGAAGGAATAAAAGGCCCAGTAAGATTAGGAAAAGAGATATTCTATGAAAATGAAAAGATAATAAATGATGGAGTTGCATTCCCTAAAAAACAACTTAAAACTAATGGAAAAGAAGAAGATGTTTTATATTGGGGAAAAGATAAAAATGGAAATAATGTAAAAACTCCATTAACAATAACTCCTACATATGATGGATATGTAACAGTATGGATTGAAAATAATAAAAGAAAAATAAGTGAAGGAAAGTCAGTTCCTGTAAAAAAAGGGGAAGCTAATCAAGTTTGGGTTCAAGTACCTACTAATGAATATTCTGTTAATAGTAGCCAAAATATAAGAGTGAGATATTCTCCTTTAGAAGATGATGTTGAAAGTTATGACCAAGTTTCAGCTTTAGGAGAAGTAGAAGATTATCTAAATATTAAATTAGTATCTCCAATAAAAGTAACTAATTTAGAGGTTGAGGATTTAGGAGTAGATTTAGACGGGGATTTTATAACAACAAATGATGTAAAAGAAGCTAATGATAAAATAGTAAAGTATCATGAAAGAGTAAGATATACAATAACAGTAGAAAATAAATCTAACTCAGCTGTACTATTAGAAGATGTAAGACTTGAAACTAATATGGGAACTTACATTGAAAATAGTTTAAAAGTTTTAAATGAACAACCTAGTGTAACAAGAGGAATGTCATTAGAACAAAAGTATAATGGAATAAATATATATATTCCTAAAGATATAGAAGTATCTAATACAGAACCATTAACTTATAGTTTTGAAGTGTTAGAAAATAGAGAGGATTTTTATCAAGATTATAATAATGATCCTAATGAATGGAGAAATAGAGATCAAATATTACAAGATGGTGTAGTTTATTATAATATCTTAGATAAAGACGAAAGAATTAATAGAGGTATGAAAAATACTGTATTAAATAGATATTATGGAACAGCAGCACCTGATTATAAAGATTCTATTTATGAAAGTTACAGATGGGAAAATTATAAAAAAGCAGCTAGACATTATCAATTAGATATGCAAGATGGAAAAGGTAATGCTAAGTTAGGAAATTCTATTGGTTCTTTTGATAATAAAATATCAGAATATCATTATAGATCAAATTATAGTGATTATTGGGTTCCTACTTTAAAATTAGGTGATGGAGTTTACTTTGATAAAGGTGTTGTAAATGGAGCAACAAAAAATATAGTTGTTTCAGATGCAACAACAGAATTAAAATTAAATAATGTTTCACATGATGGATATGTAACAGTATGGGTATCAAAATATTATAACGGGGATCAGTATATATATTCTCCAAATAATGTAACTTGGGAAAATGTTACTGTTGGAGAATCAGGTGAGAAAGTAGCAAAAGTAAAAAGTGGAAAAGACCAAAAAGTTCAAATAAAAATAAATGGAATAGTTGGAAAAGATGCCTATATAAGAGTAAGATATTCTCCAAGAAAATTAGATGTAGTAAAAGCAACAGATAGTAAAAATGGAGAAGGGGCAGTAACAGGAGAGACAGAAGATTATACAGTTTATGGAGTAGCTGCTTTAGAAACAAGTTTTAACCATTATGGAAAAAAAGATCATGAAAAATTAGGGATAACTTTTAATAATACTCCAGATGGAACTCAAAATCATAAAGGTAAAGAAGGACAATATTATTTTGGTGAAGATATAAGTTATAAAATAATTATTAGAAATACAAGTATTGAACCTTTAGAAAATAAAGAGATAATATTTATAACTGAAATGGCTGACTGGAATAATGAATATGAAATTTGGTCTGGAAAAATGGTTGAAGGATCAAAAAATGAGTTTATACCTGAAAGTAAAATTTATAATAATAAAGTAAATATAAAAAAGGAAAGAATTTCTGAATCATATTATTCAGATTATAAAGATTATTATAAGTATACTTTAAATGTAACTAGACTAGAAGGAAATGAAGCTATTGAATTAAGAATGAAGATGAAAATAAGAGATACTCTTATAAAAAGATATGAAAATTCTAATTCAGATAATACAACTTCACATCATTATAGAAAAGGTAAAGAAGAACTTTCTATTGTAGGTATAATAAAAGATTCTGCTCTATTAGAAATAGGGGAAACAGATTATGAAGATAGTATATTAGGATCAGTTAGTTATTCTAATCCAGATTCTAAAACAAGACATAATATGATTGTTTTAGAGATGGTTCTAAATAATAATAAAATAAATACAGATCTAACAAAAGAATATTTTTCATATATTAGACCAAAACGTTATTACTCACCAAGTACAGACTTAAATGAAACATTAAAAGATGACTATAACTTAGAAAATAGTGATTTAAGAAAAGCAAATGGAAAAATAGAAGATAAATATTTAAAATTAGAACCAGCAATAGCACCAAAAGGAACAGTAGGTTCTAATCCTTTTGCTACTGGAGAATATACTCTTTTCCAAAAATCAAAAAATACAATAAAAGTATATGCTAGTCATAAAGGTTATGTTTCAGTAGCTTTAATGCCTTTAGAAGCAAGAAGAAGTGGTTGTCAAAGTATAAGTCATGATTGGAATATATCTTCAAAAGAATGGAATAATAAAGATATTATTTTCCTTCCACCTCAAGAAGTTCATGTTGGTGATAATGAGATAACTCTTGATTTAACAAATAAAGATTATTGGATTAAAGAAGATATTACAAAAAAGGGTAAATATGAACGTTTTATATCATCAGAAACAGGAGTTTTAAGAATAAGATATGCTTTAACTCAAGAAGAAGTTAACAGTCCAACAGGAAGAGCATACTCTGGAGAAACAGAAGAATATAAAATAAATCATTTCTTAATGCCAGTAGTAGCAGATTTTAAAGAAAAGTTCCATGAAGATGAAGGGCTAAAAGTAGATGGTAAAGTAATAGGTAAAAATGACAAAATACTAACTATTGGAGAAAAATTTAAAACAAAAATAGATATAGAAAATAAAACATCTACAAGTCAAGATAGATTAAAAATAACTTTAGGAACTTCTATGAGTACAGTTCAAAAAGTTAAATTAGATGGAAATGACCTTACATTTAGAAAAACAAGAGAATATGATTCAAGTGATTATAAAAGTCTTAGTGGAGAGTGTGGTGTTTCTAGTTGGTGGAATTATGATTTTAGTCCAGTAAGAGATCAATATAAAGGAAATACTTTTGTAGAGTATGAAATAGATTTACCAGAATTAAAAGCAGGACAAAAAGGTATTTTAACAGTTGAAGCCACTGTTGATAATAAGATTACTAATAATTTTAATCAAAAAGAAGCTAATATAATGCAATATGTACTTTTTGATAAGAGAACAATAGCTTTTAATGATATATACACATTAAAGTATGATATGGGTGGTATTCATAAGATAGCAAGTGAAACAGAAGAAGAAGACAGTGTAAAACATTTTGAATTTAAAGAAAATGATGACTATATGTATTTAGGACAGAAACCTAAAGTATCTTGGGATTCTGAAACAGATACAGAGATAGAAACAGGGGATAAAAAAGAAGATGAAGGAATTTTAGATTTCAAAAAATATAGATTAAATCTAGAAGGAGATTTAATAAATAAAAATGTTCTTAATTTAGACTCTATAAATACTTTAAATATAAATGTAAAAAGAAAGGGATACATTACCCTATGGACAAATGTGGGTAAAAATAATAAATGGGTAAGTCTTTCAAAAGATAAAAAAGATGAAACTCAAACACCTATTATGTATCCAGTTAAAGCTGGAAAAAATGAAATAAGTTTCTATTTTAAAAGCTATCAGTTTGAAAAATTAGAAGAAATAAAAGAGGAAAATAAAGAAGAATTTTTAAATAATAAAATTCTTAGAGTTAGATATTCACCAAGACAAGAGGATATAAAAACATATAACAAATATTCAGCAATGGGAGAAGTAGAAGATTATCTTTATTATATTATGCCTCCAAATGAAGTCGTATTTGAAAGTTGGAGAGATAAAGGGGTGGAAACTGATATTGAAAACCCAAATAGCAAAGATAAAAATAAAATCTTTGGTGCTGATGATTGTTTATGGGTTCCTGGTGAAGTAATTAATCAAGTTATAACAATATCAAATATAACAAAAACAAATTTAGAAGAAACATCAGCAGATGTATTAAATAGAAGTAAAATAAAATTTGTTTCAAATGTAGGAGATGTTGATTTATCTAAATGGAATGTAAAATTATTTGTAAATAATTCAGAAACTCCATTAAAAGATTCAAAAGATAGAGTTACAGTAAATGGAAGTGATGGAGTATACTATTTCCAATTTAACAAACTTGATGGATTAGAAAATTTAAAAATAGATTTTGATTTTATTGCAAAAAGAGAAAGTAAAACAGGATTTATAGAAAATGAAGTATATATATTAGAACGTTTACAAGATAAGATTGGTTTTGAAGATGAAGAAGTAACTCCACAATTTATAGAGATAGGTCATCACAAGAAAAAAATAGGACATGATATGGATGGTGGACTTGCTGGTTGGCATTATAAAGTAAAAGAGATACCTCATTTGGGAGAAAAAATCACTTTTGACGGAATGAATAGTCGTAGAAATGGAGAAGAAATCGGAAAAGGTGATAATGATGGTATTTTAAAAATTAATGGACAACCTTTAACTTCAAATGCAACTGAATTATCATTAGCAACAGAAGTAAGCAATAGTTTAACGTTTAAAGCTACTCACAATGGATTTATACAAGCTTGGCTAGAAATAAGAAACCCAGATAATACAATAGACTATATACATTATCCATTATTTATTGAAAATAAAAATGGAAGTGAAGTAGAGGCTAAAGCTGTTTCAATTAATGCAAATGAAGAAAAAACAATAGATTTTATATTACCAAATGAGTATAAAGGCTATAAATTCCATGATGATAATGCTTCAAATGGACAGACTCCAAATCCAAAAAATCAAAAAATATTAAAGATAAGATATGGACAGATAGAAAAACAAGTAAATAGTTTCTTTGAAGAGCAACCAGCAATAGGAACATCAGAATATGTTGTAAATATAGGAAGTACAGGAGAGGCAGAAGATCATTATATTAATTTAATTGATTCAATAGATACTTATTTTGCTGGCTATGAAGAACTAGGAGTTGAAGTAGAGGATATAGATAAAAAAGGTGTAAAAATTTATGGAGTAAATGATAAAAATGTCAACTATGGTGAAAGAGTAAGACAAAGTATTATCATTGAAAATAGAGGGCACCAATCTTTAACATCAGCTGTACTAGATAATAAAAGGGTAAAATTTATATCAAATAATGGAATATTTGAATTAAGTCAAGATGGAAATATAGATAGCAGTAGATTAAATTTAGAAGTTTTTTTAAACGAAAAGAATGTTACTTCTGAAAATTATATAATTGTTGAAAAAAATCCATCAAATGAAAAAGAATATTTCTTTAAGGTAATAAAAGATATTCCAGCTAAAGGAAAATTAAAATTAAAATTTAATTATTTTGTAAAACAAGATAATGATGATCAGGTTATAAATGAATTACATTATATAAATTGTTATAATGATGTAAATGGTAAGCAAGAAGATTATCATAAAGCTTCAACTAATAAAGCTAGAGATAAACAAGAACTAGAAAAAAATAATTATCCTTTAATGAATAAAGATATGGATAATACAGGTTTTGTAAGACATTTTAAAACTGAAAAAGAAGAAGTAAGATTAGGTTCAATTATCACTTATAAAAATGGCTTTAGTGGTGAACTTCTATCAGCTACAACAAATGATGGAGTAGTAATAAAAAATATAGTTACATATATAGATACAAAGGCAGGAGATACAAAAGGAAAACCTACATTGTTTACAGGTGAATGGAATGATGTAATAGTAAAACCTAGTGAAAAAGGATATGTAACTTTCTGGCTAGATAATGAATGGAAGAGTACAACTCCACCTTATCAAGAGGTTAAAACTCCTATTCAACTACCAGCAAGAAAAACTAATACAGATAATGGTGATAATTTACAGCCATTATTAGTAGGAACAGATGAACAAATAGAGGTATTGATCCCTGATGGAGTTTATAGAAATATAAACAACAATGAAGCAAGTGGAACTTTAACAGTTAGATATTCTCTTGTAAAAGATGAGATTACTGATTTGAAAAAACTTTCAAGAGTTGGAGAGGTTGAAGAATATCAAGTAAGAGTAATGCCACCAATAGAGGCTAGATTCTTATCACCTTTAGACTATGGAATAAAATTAAATTCATCTGCAGAAGAACATGCTGGAGAGAGTGTAAGTGCTCTTGACAATATTTTAAGTATGAGGGAGTTGTTTGATGAAAGAATTCAATTTAAAAATTTACATAATAAAACAACTAAACCACAAAAAATTGTTGTAGGAAGTAATGTTGCTATTCTATCAACTGATTTTTATAAACAAGGAATTGATGTTCAATTTGAAGAGGGAAATATATCAGGAGAAAATAAAATTCAAAATTCAGTATTAACTAATGACTTAACTTTAACAACAAATTTAGTTCTAGAAGGAAATAAAGAAGCAGTTGTTAAAATAAAAAGACAAGTTGATGATAGTAAAGAAAAAGAATTTTATGCATATAGTGATGATAGAAGATGGAGAGTTTATGATACCCTTGAAATAGGTAATACAGGACAAAATATTTTAGCAGGATATTTTGCAAATAGTAACTCTTATTGGAATGAAACAATAGGATTTGACAAGAAAAAAGTAGATTTAAAAGGAATAGACAGACAACATAACTATAAAGAACATTCTACTGATGTCCAACCAGTTTATAATATAATGGCAAGAGATTATGAAAATGACTATACATATCATGATTATCATTATACTTCATCAGAATATCAAGATTGGTATAGAGATGATAATACTGGAGCAAGAGCTTATATGGTTAAAAGAATTGGAAATAATAAGGAGTATTCAAGTCTTGGAGAAACAATAAAAGCTCAAGAAAAACCAAAACATCAAACAAATACTTGGGATAATGATATGAGGGATACAGATGATGATGGAGTTGCTATAAATCCAGAAACAGACAAGATTATAACTGTTGAAAATCCAAAATTATACAATAGAGCAAATAATAAACTTGTAATAAGATCAACAGAAGATGGTTATGTAAGTATTTGGATTTGGACAAGAGATCATGGTCCTTGGTCAAGTTATTATGGATACATTGGACAATATGCTAAATGGGATTTAGATGATAAAGGACGTTCAATATATGAATACTCAAATCCAGAAAATGGAAAATTAGGAGAGGCATACCCTACAATTACAAACGCTAATGGAGTAGATATTCCAATAAATCAGGGATATAAAGAAAAAATATTTAAAGTTAAAAAAGGACAAGCAAACGAGATTGAATTTTATTCAAGACAACTAGAAAGTCGTACAGTTGTAAGAATTAAATTTAGTTTGGAAAGAGATGATGAAGGTCATAAATCTCCAACTGCATTTATAAGAGCAGGAGAGATAGAAGATTATAAAGTAAATGAAAATGGAGATATATTTGAATTACAAAAAGTAAGTATAGATGAAATAGGAAATGAATATAAAGATGAAAATGAAACAATTATCTATGAAAAAGATAATAAAGGACAAAATATTGAGAAATCTTTATCATGGAAAGAGAAGTTTAATTACAGAATTCAAATAAAAAATCATTCTCCAGCAAGAAACTTTATAAAATTATCAAATAGTACTTCATATAGTGAAACTGATAAAGAAAAAATAGTTGATGTTGAAAAAGACAAAGCTAATATTTCAAAAGCTACTTTAAAAATTGAAAGTGCTAATAATACTGGTGGACAAAATAACAAAGATACAGTAATAAGTATTGGGAATGTTCCTCCTAGTTATAATACTGATGATGGAGTTGTAGATATAATATACAAAGCTCAGGTAATTGAAGAAAATGATTTAAGAAATGAGTGGGCAACAGGTACTTATGGTGGATATTATATCTGGAGAACACAAGAATTTTGGTGGCATGGTTATGGTGAACTTATGTGGTACAATAACCCAAGTGAAAGGCCAGAAAGCAAATATAATTTATATTTAGAAGAAAAGATGTTTAAAGAAAAAGATGCTATTGTAAAAGCAGAGCATTGGGAAAATCATCCAGCTAATAAATATTATTATAGATTCTTAGGACAAGGAGATTCTTGGACAGGTTCAGCAAATAATCAACTGGTAGATCACAGTAAAAATAATCCAGATGAAAGACAAACTGCTAGAAATTATGGATTAGGTCTTGTTGATGATGTAAGTACAAAAACAGAAGCTAGACATTATATGGCTAGAGATGAACAAGGTCATGTAATGAAAATAGGAAATAAAATAGAATTTGAAGATAAAATTTCTAGAGAAAAAGTAATAGAAGATGAAAGAATAACTCCAGATGGACTAACTATTCATTATTCTCAAGATAATACTCCAGGATATAGACAGCTATTTACAGGTGTAAGAAACCAAATTAGTTTAAATGTAAGTCATCCAGGTTATGTTTCATTCTTTATAAATGATGGAAACGACGAAGAAAATAGATATAATTATCCAGAAGCTAGTACAGGAAATTGGGGAAGAAATGGAAAAAATACAATGTTAGTGGCTAGAATATTACCAAATGATACTCCAGATCCAAAACCTGATTCTAAGAGCTTAAAAGAAATAGCTACTCCAATAAAAGTGAAAAAAGGAGAGAATAAAATAGAAATAGCTGTTCCAGAATATCCAGAAGGAACAAGAATTTTAAGAATAAGATATGCAGCAGATCCTGAAGAAATAAAAACTCCTCTTGGACCAGCTTCAACAGGAGAAGTTCAAGATAATGCAGTATACTTAAGACCTTTAGCTACTGGATTTAAGTTCCCTAAAGATTTAGGAGTATATAGTGAATATAATCCAGAAAAGAGATTAGGAGCTGAAGATAATTTATATCAATACAAAGAATTATATAGTACACAATTTACTATGCAAAATACATCATCTGCTTTTAATCATGAAAATTCAACAGCAGTTTTAGAAACAAATATATCTCAAATATATGACACAGAATTGAGAACACAATTAAACATAAGTGCTGATGCAAAGAATTTCCCTTATTATTATGAAATATACAGGGAAATAGTTCCTGAAGGAGATGTGGATAAACAACAACTTATCGTTAGATCAGATGGTTCAAGAGGAACAACTGAAATTACAGAACAAGATGTAAAAGATAAAACTCCTAAAATAACTAAAGAAGTTAGTAATAAGCCAGGTGAAAGTAAGTATAAATATACAATAACAATACCTAAAATGTTACCAAATGAGAGAATTAGAGTAAAACTTTGGATGTTAATAACAGATGAAGATTTAGGAAATAAACTTAATGATAAGTGGAGAGTTGTAAATAAACTTAAGATTAACCAAGATATTCAAACAGATCAAGTGTTTGAAGTTATGGAAAGAGATTATGGAAATGGTTATTTAGTAGAAGATAAAACTTCTTCATACTTAACTGAAACAAGAAACTATTTATTATATAGTGATGATAAAAATAAATCTAAAGTAGTTGCTTTAGCAAGTGATTTAACTACAGAGTATTCTCCTATTGAATTTCCAGATATTCATGTTGATGAAGGTAGAGAGTCTGGAGTTGCATTTAAAGAAACAACAACAGATCAAGTTACTAATCAAGCTCGTACAGTTCTTTATAATAACCTAATAAATACTTTAGAGATACTTCCATCACACAAAGGTTATATAAGTTTCTGGATAAATAAAAATGATAAAGAATGGGAAAAATCAATAGAGGATAGTAAAATAGTAGAGGTAATTTCTTCTGAATTAGAAGCTCCTGAAACTACAAAAGATATAAAAAGAAAAAATATTGTGTATTTATCAGAAGAAGATAAAAAACATGAAGTAAAAATAAGAATACCAAATCTTTCTCATGTTATAGAAAAAGATAATGAAGGTAATTTTAATAATAATGAGAAAAAATATTTTAGAGTAAGATATGCTTTAGACCAAGAGGATATAGAAGATACAGATATAACAGCAAGAAGTGGTGAAACTCAAGATTATCCAGTAGAATTAAGATTAGGATTAGAAGCAAGATTACATAAACTAGAAGATAAAGGTATAACTATAACAAATGAAGGAAAGAAATATCTTGTAGGATCAGATGATAAATCTTTAATTCCTAGTGAACCATTTGTAAGAAGTATTAAGATTAGAAACTTAACTTATACAGATCAACCTAAAATAGCGATAGAGTATGGAGCTAAAATTGGTGAAATAATAGTAAAAGAAAATATTTTAGGAAATCCTAGAATTTATATAGATGGTGATAAAACACAAGGTGAAACAGGAGAAGTAAAAGATAAATATAATAGACAAATAAAAATCACTAAAAATGAATTAGTAAAAGATGAAAATAGATATACTTTTACAATTACTGGTGATGATAAAAATCCTGCCATAAGAAAAGATGAAACTCTATATGTATATTTTGATGCTGAAGTAATAGGAGAAGATGAGGAAAAATGGGCATATGTTGATAGAGCATATGTAGATGGAATTATAACTCATGAATATTCTACTAAGATGAGAAGAGACTATGGAAGTGGATATATAGATGGTGATAGTAGTTTATCAGAAGAAGCAAGACACTATATAGTAAGACTTGACAATAAGCAAAATAATGCAGTTGGAGTTGGTCTTGGAAACTTTAAAGAGGAACAAGATTTAGCAAGTATAGTTGATGAAGATGATAGCATAAAAGATACAGAAGCAGTTGACAAAGGTTTAGTACTTCCAAGAGTAAATGGAAAACCAATTCTTTATAGTAATGTTAAGAATAGAATAAATGTTTCAGCAGCTTTCCCAGGTTATATAACGTTCTGGATAAATAACAGTACAGTATTTAATGATAAGAGTTCTTGGGGAGAAGGTCTAAAAGACTTGATAAAAGCTAGTGAACATGAAAAAGTAAGTGTTTATAACCTTTATAATAAAATAGAAGGAAAATATAATCTCCCAGAAAAAACAGGAGCTTTAGTAACAGAAAGTAACAGTTCTAAAGTACCAACTAGTCTATTTATAAAAGTTACAGAAGGAATTGGTAGAGATAGAATTATAAGAGCAAGATATTCAATAGCTCAAGAGGATTTACAAATAAAAGATGGTGATAAAACTGCTAAAGGTAAAGGAATAATGTATCCTAAAGGTACTGCCTATACTGGAGAAGTAGAAGACTATAACGTAAGACTTATTAGTGGAATTAATGTAAGATTGAAAGAGATTAAAGATATAGGAATAGACTCTGACAAATATGTAGATTCATTAGAGAATAAAACTAACTCTATTGCTAAAGATGAAACAGATGAGTCAGAACGTCAAAAAGAAAGAGTTGGAGTAAATGATAAAAATGTTTCTTTAGGTGAAATAGTTGAAAATGTTGTTGAAATAATTAATAAAACAGATGTAGAACAAAATGGATTTGTGGAAACAGATAAGAATCCGATTGTTTTAAAAATCAATAATGGTTGGTTAGAAACAACAAAAGATAATTCACAAGAGCCGTATATTTGGATAGAATCTACAATAAAAGGTAACACAGAAAAGAAAGCCTTTTTAAATAGAGTAAGCTCTTGGAGACCAAATCCTAATGATGAAAAAAATCCAGCTGGTCCGGTAGAAGAAAATCATAGAATAAGAGTAGTAGATTCAACTAATAAATTGATAGCAAGAGAGCCAGAGAAATATCCAAATGATGGTTCTAAATACTATGAAATTTTAGTTGATAAAATCTTAGGGAATGAAACTTTAACTATCTCTTTAAGACAACATATAACAGATGAATTTACTGGAGAACAAAACGGAACTTTTAATACTATAAGTCAAATTATATTTGATCAAAATAATAAAGTTGTAGGTGAAGATACTCCAGATAGAGAACCAAAATTGTTACCAATGTTAAGAGATTATGGTGTAAGTTTATCTGAAGAAAAAAATAAAGATGTTAAGGAAGCAGTAAGACATTACTATACTTCTGATATGTATCTTGGAACAGGAGTAATTGATAAAACTAATAATACTCCAAAAGATCATACAACAGTAACAACAGAGGAACAACCTAATAATGATAAGGTTGGAACAGGATTAAACTCTAATGAGGCTGATGATGGAGTTGAGTTTAATAAAATAGGAGCACCAAAAGAAATAGGAAATTATCAAGGTAAAAACCTTATTTATGATGATGCATGGAATAAAGTAACTCTTCATTTAAATCATAAGGGATATATAACAGTATGGTTATCAGATGATGATGATACTTGGCAAGCAACAGATAAGTTGGAAATGGCAATAACAAAAGATAATTTACAACCAAAAGAAAATACACCAATTTATGAAGAGCCAATGCCAGTAGAACCAAATGATAAAAACGAAGCAATAATATACTTTAAAACTCCAAAAGGATATCTAGGACAGGCAAAGAGATTTAGAATTAGATATGCTTTAAATAAAGAAGATGTTGCTACTATGGAAAGCGTGGCAAGATCTGGAGAAGTAGAAGATTATGAAGTAGTTGTTGTACCAACTGTTGAGCTTGAGTTAGATAAGTACACTGATCTAGGAATAGAAAATGTAAATGACTCTAATAAAAGAGTGGGAGTAAAAGATGGATATTTAGCACCAACAGAAGATGTTTTACATAATATTATTATAAAAAATAGAACTGATGTAGAGCAAAGAAATGTTGAGTTTACTTATACTACTGATATTGGAGAGGTTTATTTAGACTATTTTGAAATTTGGGATAAAGACGAAAAGAATATGATTTCTAAAAATGATAAATCTCAAGTTAGAAAAGTAACAATAGAAGCTTTAGGAGAAAAAGAAAATCTTGTAGATAAGAAAAAAGCTAAAGAGTATAAAGTTACTTTAGGGCAATTAATGGGAGATGAAACTTTAATTATTAAACTAAAACAAAAAGTTTTAGGAGAAGGAAAAGAAACTAATATTTCTCCAACTGATATGACAAGTGGATTCCCAATATTAATAGCTAAAAAAGATTGGCATTTATCTAATGAAGTTTACTATGGAATAAGAGCAAAAGATAAAGTTGGACAAGATAATGCTGAAAAATATAAAATCTATGCAACTTCTAATAAAGAGATGTTAAGAGATTATGGAAGTAGTATGTTAAGAAATTATAATAAAAATATTCATACAGAAGCTAGACATTATATTGTTTCAACAAATACAGATGATGTATTACTAGATCCATCTGTTTTAATAAAATTAGGAAAACTTCTTGATACAGAAGAACAAATAGAAAATGAAGTTACTGAAGATGATGGATTAACATTTGCAAAAGAAGAAATTACTAAGAAAAATGTTATTTATAATAATATGATTAATAGAATTCCTTTAGAAGTAACTCAAAAAGGATATATTTCAGTATGGCTATCTAATAATCCAACAACTAATGGTGCAAACGATTATGATACAGATTATAGTATTAAACTAATTGATAGATTAGTTTATGATCCTCATAATATAAATAATACTGAGGAAACAGATCAATCAGGTAAAAAACCAGTGGTTATAAAAGAAAATGGAAAAGCAGATTTATTACTACATATTCCAAATCTTGAAGGATACTTTGAAAAGCCTAGTGAAAATATTAATGACGGATTTAAATATTTAAGAATTAGATATGCTTTAAATCCAGAAGATGTTATAAAACCATATGGTCCAGCAAAATCTGGAGAGGTAGAAGAATATAAACTTAAGGTTGTAAGAGGATTTAATGTTCAGTTTGACAATGAAAATGAATCAACTTATAAACCAAAAGATTTAGGATTCTATGAAAAAAATTGGAAAACAGAAGATTGGACTTTAACAGGAACAGAGGTAAAATCTCAAGGTGGATTTAATGATGAATATATTGGATATGGGGAATATGTAAAACATAGAATAAAAATTCAAAACTATACAGATTATCCTCAAGAAAAGAAAACATTTATCTTTACTTCAAGTTTAGGAAAAATAGCTAAACTTACAGGAGAAGATGAAATAAATCCAACAAATTCAGATAATTCTATAATTAAAGTAGTATCTAAAAAATCAACAGGAGATAAAAAGATTTCTATTAATAAGGTAGCTTATGAAAATCTTCCAAGTGTTGAGTCTAATGAGTATAGAAATATGAATCAATATAAAATAACTATTGATAAGATAGAATCAAAAGAGGAAATTATAATTGAGTTTGTAGAAAAAATTACAAATGAAGATATAATTAAAACTAATGGTTCTTACTGGAAAACTATGAATAAGATATTTGTTGATTTTGAAGATCCAAGTAAGAGTGATTTAGGATCAAGTAGAATATTTGAAAAAGTAATGCAAAGAGATTATGGAAATAACAATGGAAATCCAAGTAATGCAACAGAATCTCCAAGACATTATTTAGCAAAAGTAGGGGAATTAAATGGTAATTTTGTACAACTAAGAAAAGAAAATATAGTTGAAAATGTAACAAAAGAAAATCAACCAAGTCAAGATATTGATGATGGTGTAGAAATACAAGCTAATGCAAATGGTGAAAAATCTCTATATAATAATTATAGAAATAAGATAACTGTTTACCCTACACATGATGGCTTTATAAGAATTCAGATGACTAATGAAGATGGAACAAATACAAATAAAAATTGGAGTTCTGCAATAGATGTTCTTAGAGAGAGTAGTGAACCGACAGCTAAAGAAATAAAAACAATAGGAGTAACAGGTGGACAACCTAATGAAATCTATATTCAAACACCTGATAAACCAAATACTAAACAATTATTAAGAGTAAGATATGCTCTTGATGAAGAAGATTTAAAAAATAGCAATATAGTTGGAAGAACTGGAGAAGTTGAAGAATATATTGTTAATCTTCAAACAGGAATAAATGTAAGATTTGTTGATTCTATAAATGGTGAACACTTTAAAGATATTGATGACAAGATAGAGGAAGCTATTTTAGAAAAATCAACAGAAGATAAATTTATTCAAGATTTAGGAATTGTAGTTGACAGAGGTGGAATTAATACTGATAACTTGAGTGATGGACATAGCAATTTTGGTAAAGGAAATAGAGCTGGATACCATGATGGACATTTAATTCCAGAAGAAGAATTTATAGAGTTAATTAGAATTTATAATATGACTGAAATTAACCAAGGGGCAGAGATGGTAATTGATGCTGAAATTACTAATGCTGAATGGGTAGAACAACATCAAGCACAGCTGTTTATAGAAGATAATTCTAAAAATCCTAAGGTTATAGAAAAGGCAGATTATAATACTTATATAAAGGAAATAAATAATATTAGTTCATCTGGAAATAATAATAAATATAAAATAACATTAAAATATATTCCAGCAAATACTTCACTTTATCTAAAAGTAAGAGCTAGAGTATTAAAAGAAGAAATAACTAAAGGAACTTCTCAAGTAACAGGACGATTAACTGTTAATAATAATGATGGTGGTGGACAAGAAAATGGTCAACAAAATAATGCCCATATTATTAAAAGAAAACTTGAGAAAGATTTTGGAAGTAATTATTTTAATGATGATGCTAGAAACTATGTTGCATCAATAATTGATACAGAAGTTAATAAATCAAATGTTCAAGTTGTTAATAAAAAATTAATGTTGGAAAAACTAAACCAAGATAACATGGTGGAACATTTAATAAAATTAGGAAAAACTGTATCAACAGAAAATAGTTCAAAAGAAGAGTTTTCAGTAGATAATGGATTACTTCTTCCAAAATACAGTGGTGTTACAATAGGTGGAGATAATGAATTTAAAGACAAAGAAATAGTACCTTTAACAAATACAGAAGGTACAATAGTTCTTTATAATAATTTCAAAAACCTAATTCCTGTTTTACCATCACAAGATGGATATGTAAGATTATGGTTATCAGATATTAATACAAAATCATGGAAAGAATTATCAAATGATTATGCAACATCTTTAGGAGAAAAATCTTTATTTGTAGTAAATAAAAAAGAAACTCCATTACAAGAAGAAAATCAATTATCAGTTTTAATTGATAATAAACTTGGAACAAATAATATTGGAAATAAAAATTACTCATATAGTCAAAATCCAACATTTATATTAAGAGCAAGATATTCATTATTACAAAGTGATAATGGAGCAGAGGGATATAATAAGATTGGAGAGGTTGAAGATTATAAGGTAAAATTAATTCCAGGATTTGAAGTTAATTTTGAAAAGACAATAGATTTAGGAGTTCCTGTTGATGAAAAATTACTTACAGAAGATATGAATGCAGATAGACTTGGTTTAACTGCAGATAAATATCAATCAATAAAAGAAAAAATGGTAGGAACTAACGATAAAAATATTGGACTTGGTGAATATGTGTTGCAAACAGTAACATTTACAAACCTATCTAAATTAACTCAAGAAAACCAAGAACTTAAATTAAGAATAAATAATGGAGTAATTACTGATGATAAAGTAAAACTTGTAAGTGTTACAAGAAACATTGATTTATCAGATAATGATAGTTCAAATGAATCTATAAAAGAAGAAAAAGATAAGACAAGTCAAATAGATCAAATAATTAAAGTAGATAATGGTATAATGCCACTTGCTAATTCTGATAATTATAGTGAATACACTATAAAAATTAAAGAAATTCAAGGAAGAGAAACTTTAAGATTAACTTATCTTGTAAAAATTACTTCTGAAAATATGACTGAGGTTACAGATGGAAATACAAAAGATAAAGCTTGGCATTTCATTCAAAAAGCTTATGATAAAGTAACAAATATTCAGTTAGCACAAAAAGATATTCCTATGTTAAGAGATTATGGAGAAAATTTTGTAGGTAATTATGATTCAACAAAGGATAAACATTATATTACTTCTGGAACTGTAAACCCAGCTTATTTAGGAAAAACAGTTACAAAAGAAAATGGACCACAACTATCAGATGATAATGATGGTGTTACTTTTGGTGAAGTTAAACCAGATGTAAAAAATCTAGCTGAAACAGGAAATATAATTTACTCTGATATGAGAAATAGTATTAAAGTAAAGGCAACTCACAATGGTTATATTGCATTATGGTTAAGTGATGGTTTAGGAGCAGATAAAAAATATAATATTTCACTTAATAAACCAAAAGATGAAAATTCTCAAACTGAAACAGTGGAAACTAATATTTATGAAGTAAAAGTAAATAAAGACAATCATATTAGCTTTATAGTGCCAAAATTATCAGCTACAAATGGCGAAGAAAGAGTACTAAGAGTAAAATATGCAGTTCATAAAAAAGATTTAGAAAAACCAGAGCAAACAGCTTTAACTGGTGAGGTAGAAGATTACAAAGTTATAATTCAAACTGGAATGGACGTTATGTTTGGTGATGGAAAGGTTGAAAATGCTAAATATATACCTTTAGATTTAGGAGTACCTTGTGAAGAACATGGTGATAAATCTTTAGGAGATAGAGATGGATACTTTGCACCAAATGAGATAATAGAACATACAATAACAGTTAAAAACTTTGTAAATGAGGTTCAAAAGAATAAAGAGATTATTTTCAAGAGTAATCTAAATACATTAGTTAAAGGTGGATATAATGGTAAGGACTTTGAGATTATTACTACTGGCACTGGAGAAATTGAATCAATAACTCCTATAATGGATAGTAAAATTATTGAAGCAAATCAGTATTTAATAAAATTAAAAACTGTAAACCCTAAATCAGACTTTACATTTAAGGTTAAATTTAGAGTAACTGGAGAAGATTTCAAAGATGGTAAATCATATATTCAAGATAAATTGGTATATGATGGAGTAGAACCAAATATTGAACTTCCAAAAGAAACTGCTAAAGAAGAAAACTTAAATCATAGAGTAAGTATTGAACTAATGAAACAAGATTATGGAGATAATTTTGTAGGAAGTTATGATGCAACAACAGATGCAAGACACTATATTACATCAGGAATAACAAGAGCAACTTGGACACACCCAGCAATACTAGGAAGTGTAATAACATCAGAAGATGGACCAGTTAATTCAGATGATAATGATGGAGTTATTTTTGAAAAGAAAGAAATAAATGGACAAACAGAAAATGTAGTTTATAATAACTCTATTAATAAAATTAAAGTAAAAGCAACTCATAAAGGATATATCAATGCTTGGTTAGTTGATGAAAATAATACTTCTAAATGGGATAATGCTATACCATTACAATTACGTACAAATATAGATATTGTTATGCCATTAGAAACTAATAAAATAAACACACCAGTAGAGATAGAAAGTGGTGAGGTAGATGTATACTTTAATTTAGATGATCTATTAAAAGATCCAACAATTTCAGAAAATAAAGTAATAAGAGTAAGATATGCTATGGATAGGTTAGATATTGAAGAACCTACTGGAATGGCAAAAACAGGAGAAGTAGAAGATTATAAAGTAAAACTTGTTTCAGGTTTAGATGTTAAGTTTGGAACTTTTGAAACTGAAAAATATAATTTGATTGATTTAGGAATTCCATGTGAAGAACATAAAGATAATAAACTTTCTTTAGGAGATAGAGATGGATATTTTGCACCAAATGAAGTTGTAGAGCATACAATTAGTATAAAAAATCTTTCTAAAGTAAAACAATATAATAGAGAATTCTATTTAAGTAGTAATTTACTAGAGTTAGTTTTCAATGAAAAAGGAAAAGCAGATTATACACATATAACTCCAGAAGAAAATGGAACTGTTGTAAATATAGAAGATAATAATAGTACGATGACTTTAAGCATGATAAATAAAAAATTATTCCTATATAAGATAACAGTTGGAGAGATAGAAGCTGAAAAAGATATAACTATTACAGTAAGATTTAAAGTAAGTGGAGAATCTTTTGAAAAAATAAATGGAATAGAAAAATCAATAATAAAAGATATTTTAGTTTTAGATAAGATAAATCCAATAGAAAAGAAAATAGAAAACAGAATTAACAACCAAGTAATGGAACAAGATTATGGAAATAATTTTGTAGGAAGTTATGATGCAACAACAGATGCAAGACACTATATTACAACAAAAGGAAAAGAACAAAGTAGTTCTCATCCAGCAATACTAGGAAGTGTAATAACAGAAGAAAATGGACCAGTTAATTCAGATGATAATGATGGTGTAGAGTTCAGTACTAATGTTGATGAACAAGGAAATAAAACAAATATCCTTTATAATAACTTAACAAATGAGATAGTAGTAAAACCTACACACTCTGGATATATTTCTGTTTGGTTAAGTGATAAAGATGCAAAAGATTGGAAAAATTCTAAAAAATTAAATATTAGATTAACTCCAAAAGAAGATATAAATAATTTTGCTGAAAAAGGAAACACTTTAAAAATAGAAAGTGATGTTATAAAAAATTATCCAAATGGTGTACATATTTCATTTGACTTAGGAGAGGAATTAGAGGATAAAGCTATACCAGAAGATAGAATTATAAGAGTAAGATACAGCCCTATTAGTGAAAAAGAGGTAGAAAATCCTACTGGAATGGCAACTGCTGGGGAAGTGGAAGACTACAAAGTAAAAATTATTTCTGGTGTAACAGTAAAATTTGGTAATGAAAATGAAACTGAAAAAGATTATAAGCCAGAAGATTTAGGAATAATTTATAACTATAATTCTGAAGAAAATGGAATGCCTAATATAGCAGTTTATGGAGATAAAGATGGAAACATCTCTCCAAAAGAGATAATAGAGCATAAGATTACTATTTTAAATAAAACAAATAGTGTTCAGAAAGATTTATGGTTAGTCTACAATAGTAACATAGCTGGAGAATTTGTAGAGTTAGTAGAGGAGAAAGTAGGAAAAAGAGAGGTTCAAGGTAAGTCAGAAGTATATGGACATCACAGTGAAAGAATAATTTTACCTGTTGATGGATATAAATATACAATTCTTGTTCCACACATTCCAAGTTCTTCATATAGAACATTAACTTTAAGATTCAAGGTTACAGAGGAGAATTTAAAAGAAGGAGTGAAAAAAGGAAACGAAACTTCTGATTATAAATTCCATTTAAAAGATAGATTAATTTATGATAATCATATTCCTGAATTTAAACCTTATCATGAGGACAACAGAGTAAGCTTAACTTTAATGAATAGAGATTATGCTGGAAATCTTGTTGAAGTTGGTAAAGATGATAAATCTACAAGACATTACCTAACAACAGGTGATAATGGATTATTCTTAGGAAAAGAAGTTAATGAGGAAAATAAACCACAAATATCAGATGATAATGATGGTGTAGAATTTGCTAAGGATAATTTAGGAAATAATATCCTATATGATGGCTTAAATAATAAAATAAAAATTAAAGCTAAAGGAAATGGATTTATTTCAGCTTGGGTTACAGAAATAAAAGATACTTCAATAGATAACAGTGATAGACTAGAATTTAGAGATAAGGATACTCAAATAACAACACCAACTAAATTAGTTTTAAATGGTGATAGTGATGTAGAGTTTATTCTTCCAGAATATTTAGTGGAAGCAAATAAGAATGAACTTGAAAAAGCATTTATTATTAGAATTTCTGCTGATAAAAATGAGCTTGAGGAAAAAATGGCTGTAACAGGAGAGATTGAAGAGCATAAAGTTGTAATAAGACAGGGACTAGATGCTGTGTTTGGAATGGAAAAAGATGAAGATTACTATCCAGTTGATTTAGGATTTATGACATCTGAAAATAAATTGGTTGGAGAACATGATAGAAATATTGTTCCGGGAGAAACAGTAGAGCATACAGTAACTATTATTAATAAAACAAATGCTGTTCAAAGTAAATACATCTATTTTGAAACAAAATTAGGAGAAGTTTTATTTGATAAAATTGAAGAGTATGGAAATAATTACTTTGAAATGTTAACAAAAGATACTGGAAATATTAGTAGTATTGAAATGGAAAGAAGATATGGAGATATTACAAGATACAAAGTATACTTTGAAAACTTAAAAGAAAATAGAGCTATGAGCTTTAAATTTAGAATGAAAATTACTGAAAGTAGTAATAGAGAAAATAAAGTTAATAGAAATGACTATAAACTTTATAAAAAAGAGGAATTTAAAGTAAAAGATAGATTAATAGCAGGACAATATATTCCAGACTTTGATGATGAAAATCAAGTAAAAGGAAGAAGGGTATCATATGGATTAATGGAAAGAGATTACTCTAACAAAGATTCAGAAGATACAGTAATTCATTTTAGAGCAGGAATAATAGATCCAAAAACTAAGATAGTTTCAAAACTTTATAAACTTGGTGATAAGATCTCTATTGAAAATGAGATAAAACCTGATGATGACACTGATGGAATTATGCTTGTAAATGGAGAAGAACCAAAAGTTGATGAAGACAATGCAAAAGAAAAAATTGTCCAAATAACAAGAGGGCAAGAAAACAAAATAAAAGTTAAAACTTCTCAAGAAGGATATATTAGTTTCTGGTTAACAGGAAATAATAGAGGAAAAGATAACTTTGATTGGGTAAGAATAGGTGATGTACATAAGGTTACACAACAAGAACAAGAGTTAACTATCGATCCTAATGATTTAGAAAAAGCTCTATCAGGTATTATCTTGTTAAGAAAAGATGAACCACTAGACTTTAGATATTTAAGAGTTAGATATTCAGCTGATAAAGATGAGATTATGAATGCCACTGGTTATGCAAGAAGTGGAGAAGTTGAAGAATACAAGGTTCATATGAAAAATGTAACTGGAATAAAAGTATCTAAAGAGCAAGGTGGAGATAGAGAGGTTATTGCTGGTGAAAGAGTAACATACACACTTAAATTTACAAATGCAACACAAGGTATAATAAGTGATGTTGTAGTTGAAGATGATTTAACTAATACACTTTCTCCAAATGGAAAAAATGTAGCTAAACTTGATAAGGGAAGTATAAGAGTTGTAGAAGGATTAGAAAATGTAAGTGGAAAAGATGACAATGTCAAATTTACAGTTACAGATACAAATATCAAAGCAGAGGTAGCTAAATTTGATAAAAAATATTTAGAGATTGAATTTGATATTGTAATAAATAATCCTGTAAAAGTAGAACAAAATACAGAACTTCCAAATAGTGTAACTATAACAGAAAGTGGTGTAAGTCAAGAGATACATGACCCAGAACCACCAATTTTAGTTCAAAGTGAGGTAAAAATAGCAGCAAGTAAGGACTATGAAGCATATAGACCAGATGAAAATGGAAATATAGATTACTCTAAACCACTAGAAGATTACTTTGCTTTTGATGATCATAATGAGGTAGATTCAAATGGTGAAAATAGAAGTGTAGTAGTTTTACCAGGAGATAGAGTGAGATACTTTATTAGAATTTACAATAGTGGAGATAGTGTTGCATGGAGTCCATTGTTTGTAGAAGATACAGAGAGATGGAAAGAAGTTTATAAGGTAGCTGATTTTATAGAGGGAAGTTTCAAGGTAGTTAATAGTAAAGGAAAAGATGTTACTATTTACAAACCATTAAATGAAATTTCAAGAGAAGAAATTAAACCAGAAGATGTAAAACCAGATACTAAGAATAGAATCTATGCAATTATTGAGAGAATAGAGCCTAAAGAGTATGTAACAGTTACTTTTGATGTAAAAGTTAAAAATGAATCTGAGATTAAGGGTATAGAATATCCTCATTATTTAGAAAATACAGCATTAATAAAACCTAATTCAGATAAAAAATATGATGAAGGAGCATACACTCAAGGACCACATCTTGAATCACTATTAAAATCTAAAAAGACATCTTTAGATGAAAGTGGAGATAGATTCATATATCCTACAGAAAAATTCTGGTATGATATAGAGATTGAAAACTATTCAGCTCAGAATGTAAGTGATATTAAAATAGAAGATGATCTAAGTTATATGTTAAAATTTGCAAAAGTTGAAAGTATGACTTTAAAAATCTTTAAAGAAAAATCAGAAACTTCATATAAAGAGATAGGAATTATACCTGAATCAGTAATTAATAGTAATGGAGAATTAAAATATTCATTACCAACTGCATTGGAAGGAAAAGAAAGAGCTGTATTAAATATAACTTTCAAAGCTAATAGTACATTTGAAAATACAGGAATAAATGAAGATAAGAAATTCTATAACACTGCATTTATTAAAAATGGATTATTCGTTCCAGAAGAAATTATTGATGAAGGACTTGGATTTGATGTAACAATTAGAGTTGAAAAAGAAGCTCTAGATGTAAGACCAAAAGAAGAAGATGAAAATTCTAAGTGGACAAATCCAGAAAATCATGTGCTACAACCTTATGAAGAATTAGAATATACAATTAAGTTATTCAACCCATCTACTAAAGAGAAAATAGTAAACTTTAAAGATTATCTAACTGAAAAAGTTAAAGATAAGGACAAAAAAGAAAAGAACATAGAACTATTTGATACTGTTGATTTTATTGATAAATCAATAGAGGTTAGTGGAGCAATTTCAAATACTTTAAAATATAACAAAGATCGTAAAGATATTTCTGGAGATATAAAAATAAAAGCAAACGGAAATGTAGAAGTTAAATTTAGAGTAAAATTAAAAGTTCCATTAACAAATGGATTGGAAGCTAGAGATTATCTAGTAAATAAAGTAGAAGCGAAAGATACTAAAACAGATAAAACTAATAGTGCTTTTGCAGAAATTCCAATTGATTATAGAATTCAAATAGAGCTATCCTCAAGAGTTCTAGAAACTATGTCAGGAAAAGAAGTTGAAAATAATCCTAAGAAAATTGTAGAAACAGGACAAACTATTGAGTATAAATTTACTTTTGTAAATCCATTTAATAAAGAAGTGGAAATTCAAGGACTGAATCATTTGGCTAAACAGAAGAATGAAGTTGTTGAAATTTTAGGAAATATTCCTCATTACACTGATATGAACTTACAAGAGAATGAAAAACCTAGAATTATATACCACGAAGAACAGAAAGTGGAAGATAGTAAAAATACTATAAGTGCTTTTGTGGAAACTCAAAAGTTATTTAAAAATAGTGATGTTGATACAAAATCAGTGGGAATTAAAGGTAAACTTATTCTTCCACCTATGTTAAAAGATAAAAAAGGAACTGGAGTAACAGAGGCTATATTTAGAGTAAAAGTCTATGATGAATTACCTCAAGATGTAGAAGATGCAATAGAAAAGGCAATTGAAAATAAAGTTCCTGGTGTAGATATAGAGGAAGATGCAGTGCCAGTACACAATGCAGGACAATTCATAGAATCAAGACATATTTCAGGATCAGAAACTAAAGCATTGAGAGTTCTTCAAAGTAAGAAATATAATTATGATGAGAACAATATAATAAATGCTAAAGATCCAGAACCACCACATTTAGTCGCAATTGAAAAAGATGAAGTAATCAAAATTTCAAAACAAGCTAATAAAGAGCAAGTTAGTGTTGGAGATCTAGTAGCTTATGAACTAGATATTACAAATACTAAAGACTCTGGTGGAGGATTGACAGAGATCCATGTATGGGATAAGTTGCCACCTGGATTTAGATATGTAAAAGGAACAGCAAGAATCTACAGAAAAAATGAAGCAGGAAAATATGTAAAACAGAAAGTTGAACCAGAATTTTCTGGAAAACACATGGAGTTTATTATTCCTAAATTAAAAGGTAAAGAGAATTTGAAAATCACATATATATTAAGAGTTGGAACAGGAGTTACACCAAATGTATATGAAAATATTGCTCATGTAGCAAATAAGAAAGATAAGAGAATTTCAAATATAGCTAGAGCCTTTGTAGATGTTGTTTTAGATAGATTGTTTGATATGTCTACTGTGATTGGTAAGGTATTCCATGACAGAGATGGAGATGGTTGGCAAGATGATGCTAATGCTTATGATGTAAGAATCGAGACAAAATCTCATAGAGATAATTATGAAAATATTGATGGTTGGTATGTAAATACTAATAAGTATTATTGGTACTATACTAGAATAAAAAATGGAGAGTTAGGAGATATTTTAGGTAGAGAGTTGGAAACAGAAGAGATACCAAAAATGATCCTAAGAAGAAGAATAAAATCTCCAGATAAGATCTCAATATTGGAAATAACTACTGATAGTGGACTTCACTTAACAATGCTCCCTAATGGAAAAGTGATCAAAATAGAAAAAGGAGAGTTGAGAAGAGGAGAAGTAGGAGAAAAATTAAAAGTAAATAGAAAGATTATAAAGGTATCAGGATTCTATTATGAACAGATAGAGCTATATAATCTAGGAGTACATGAAGAAGGAATAGCAGGAGCTAAACTTTCAACTATAGATGGATTAGTGGTAACAACTGATAAGTTTGGAAGATATCATATAGAGGATATCCCAATAGAAAGTGTAAGAGGAAATAATTTTATAATAAAAGTAGATCCAGTAACACTACCAGTTGGAAGTAAATTTACAACACCAAATCCATTAGTAAAAAGAATAGGACATGTAGTAGAGAAGTATAACTTTGGAGTACAGTATCCTACAGATGAACCAAGATCAGCAGAATAGAGTTAAGATAATTGCATTATAGCTAAAATGGAGCTGTGATAGATTGATGAGTAAAATCATTGATCTACACGGCTCTTTTTTAAGTTGTTAGGGAAATAAAAAAAGAGGCTGTTGCAAACTGATGATTTTTAAATATCAGTTGCAACGCCTTTTTCTTTTTTTGCAAAAAAATAGAAATCATTTGATTGATTTCTTAATTTTTTATCTTTTTATTTAAATTTGGGCAGCACAAAAAATCATCCTTTATTTTTATACTTTTATGCTGTTTTTAAAGAATGAAGTGTTGTTCCTTTTCTATTATTTTTTTCTCTTTGAATTAGGCGA